>JAHFVB010000186.1 GCA_023264755.1 Mycobacterium sp.
CCAACATCACGGCGTCGGTTCCGGGCACGGGGTAGGCCGCCCAGGAGTTGAGATCGTCGCGTGCGACACCGTCGAGCGAGGTCTGGGACTTGTCGGTGGCGACGGCGCCCGTGGCAGCGTCGACCACGATCAACCGCAGCTCTGCTTTCGCGGCTGTCGAACAGTCCACGACCGCGGCGATCCGGGTATCCGTGTCGACGGAGTAGACGTGCCTCCGGTCGAAGTTGGGCAGCGGCTGCTCAACGTCGTTGGTCGCCGGGCAGTGCATCGGGTCCTCGACGCTCCACAGCCGCCGCCCGGTGCGCGGGTCGAACGCGATCAACTGACCGTCCACCCGTCCGAGGAAGTGAGGAGCGCGAACGTACGGTCGCTGGGAAGCGACGGCGCTTCCGATCGCCGAATCGATCGAGGTCCACAGTTGCGCCCCGGTGACCGCGTCGAGGCCGACGTACGGGCCGCGGTCCGAGAAGAACGACAGCACCACGACGGCGCCGGCGTCGAAGTAGGCGAGCTCCTGCACGCTGAAGGTGTTCCGGCCGTACTCGGTCGGCGGGGGCACGGGGCCGGTGCGCTGATAGTGCCAACGCTCCTGCCCCGTCGCGCTGTAGGCGACGACGTTGGGAAGCCCGGAGTCTCTTGCGGAGTACGACTTGACGATGAAGCCGGCACCGGCGGGATAGATGTTGACCCTGCCGCGATTCGGCAGCTGCAGCTCGAAACGCTGGCGACCCAGCACCGCGGGCAGCGGCGGGACGGCTTGGGCGGGCGCGGTGGTGGCGTCGACGTACTGGCTGTCGTCGCCCCTATGGACCGCTTTGACGCCGAGCACGCCGGTGAGTGTCATCGCGGCGACGACGCCGACGACCACCCCGACCGTGCTCAGACGTCTGGGACGGTCCAGCACGGGAAACGCGAAGAGCGCAACCACAGCGGCTCCGATGGCGAAGAGCCACACCGCAGCCGTGATCGTCCACATCTGCTCCGAGGCGAGCTGGTAGGTGTCGATCTGCTTGCGCGCCACGGGGAAATGGCTCACGTTGTAGCGGGCCACCATCCCGACTGCCGCGACCGCCGCGACGATGCGCACCCATTTGGTCAGCCTTAGCCGGGCATTGCCGCCAAGCCGCACGAGCAGGACCAAACCGGCGAGCACGACCGCCGCCGCACCCACGACGAGCCAGGCCAACGACGTCGCGAGGTGGGTCGTGGCGGCACAGTCATCGCCAACGCAGTAGTTCGCCCGGGTCGCGCCGAACAACGTGTACGCCCCCACGACGAGCGCCCCCACCAGGGCCGCGACCCCGAAGCCGACGAACAGCCACAACAGCACGCCCTCGACGGGGCTGGGCTTCACGCGGGGCCGGGCAGGCTCACTGGGGGCGGGCTGGGGCGGCTCCAAGGATTCGTCGTCCGGCACCCATCGATCGTATGGGGCGCCACGCGGTGGTCAGCGCACGTTTTGGGGTTTGCCGCCGAGCCGACGTGGACTCCTCGTGGACTGCAGAGTCCACCGCGCATCGCCTCACCGAATCGATTGACGAGCGGGACTTTTCACGGATGCGCGCCCCCGTCGGTCAGGAGTCGTTGGCGCGTGGCGGGATCGGTCGCCGCGTCGAGCAGGGTCAGCGCCAGGGCACGCGCGCCGTCGATCGTGGCACGGTCGGCTGCGGGTGAGATCGCGGCGGCCGCGAATTCGGGTTGGTGGTTGACCGCGGGGAGCGAGTCGATGCCGACGTAGGGATGGATCGCCGCAATGCGCTGCGAGACATTGCCCATGTCGGTCGAGGCGCGGTTCATCAGCGAGTCCGCACCCGAGCTGAACCGCCTGCCGAGCTGCTCGGCGCGGCGGACGTAGGCGTCGAGCAATCCCTCGTCGGTGCGGAACTCGGCGTAGGGCTTGCTCTCGGCGGTCACGGTCAGCTCGCATCCCGTGGCCAGCGCACCCGCTTCGAAGCAGCGGGCGACGCGCTGCTCCAGCTCCGTCAGTTCGGCGAGTGAGCCGGCGCGCACGTACCAGCGTCCCTCGGTGCGTCGCGGGATCGAGTTGGGCGCCTCTCCCCCGTTGGTCATGACGCCGTGCACCCGCACGTCGTGCGGAAGCTGTTGACGCAGCAGCCCGATGGCGACCTGGGCGATGGTGAACGCGTCCGCGGCGTTGATCCCGCGGTCGGGGTAGGCCGCGGCGTGCGCAGCCTTGCCGTCGTACTGAATATGGCTGTGCGACACGGCATATGGTTCGGTGCGGGCGACGTCCACCGGGCCGGGATGCACCATCGCCGCGGCGTGGACGCCCGCGAACCCGCCCCGGTCGAGCAGCTCGATCTTGCCGCCGCCACCCTCTTCGGCGGGGGTACCGAACACCGACAGCGTGATGCCGAGGTCGTCGACGTACGGCGCGAGCGCCAGCGCAGCGCCCGTCGAGATCGCCGCGATGAGGTTGTGGCCGCACGCGTGCCCCATGCCGGGTAGGGCGTCATATTCGGCGCACACCGCCAGGTGCAATGGGCCGCTGCCGTGGCGGGCGACGAAGGCGGTCTCCAGCCCGGCGAACCGCTCCACCACGGCGAATCCGGCGTCGGCGAGCTCACCGGCGACCCTGGCGCACGATCGCACCTCCTCCCAGGCGAGCTCGGGATGGGCATGCAGGTCGTGCGACAGCGCCAGCATCTGCTGGGCGACGCGGTCACCCGTGGACCGGACGGCGTCGTCGAGTGGGGCGCTCATAGGTCTCCGGGAACTCCGTACGACGGTGCGGCCGTGGGATCGAGCCCACGCGTGCGGTAGTCGGCCTTCTGCGGCTCCCAGACCTCCCACAGCCGTTGCAGTTCGCCGATCGGATCGTCGTGCCAGTCGACGCGTAGATCGGTGACGGGCCATGGCACGTCGGCCACCACCTGCAGGCCGGCGGAGTGCACCGGCCCGGCCTCCCCTCCGGCAGCAGATGCGGCGGCCAGCCCGTCCAGCAGGCGCTGCTCGGTGGTGGACGCCCCGGACGTCAGATAGCCCTGCAGCAGGGCGGTGATGACAGCCTGGTCGGCGAGCATGTTGCCTGCGGCGGCGGCGTTCTCGGCGCGTGCCTCGTGCCGAATGCCGAGAGCCTTGACGCCGGTGTGGATGGCGGTGACCCCGGATCCGTCGACGACGATCAGCTGGCGGAAGTGGGCGTGCGGCTCACCTGCGATCGTCGTCTCCAGCGCCGCGGCAGCGTTCGCCCCACCCGCGAGGGCGTCGAGCGCGAGGGGGCCGAGGTTCGGGTTGGTGACGTTCTGGCTGGCGACGGCACCGACGCCGGCGCGCAGGTGCACGCAGCGCGACGCGACGGCCGGGCTGGAGGAGCAGACGACCATGCCGAACGCCGGGCCGTCTCGCACGACGAGCGAGAACGTCATGCCGGGTCCTTGCTGAGCACCGCGGTGGCGTCGATCTCGACCAGCCACTCGGGCCGCGCCAGCGCGTCGACGACCAGGCCGGTCGACACCGGGTAGACGCCCTTCAGCCAGCGTCCCATCACGCGATACACCGGTTCGCGATAACGGATGTCGACGAGGTAGACCGTCACCTTGACGATGTCGCGGACGCTGCTGCCCGCCTCGTCGAGCAGCATCGCGATGTTGGCCATGGCCTTCTCGGTCTGCGCCTCGACGTCCCCGATCCCCACCGATTCGCGGGTGTCGAGATCCTGACCGATCTGCCCGCGCAGGTAGACCACGCCGCCAGCGACCACGGCCTGGCAGAGGTCGTTGTCGAGGTTCTGCTCCGGATAGGTCTCCTTGGTATTGAAGGGCCGAATTCTGCGGTGGGTCGCCCCAGCCGGCGTCGCGTCGCTCATGGGACGGGACTCTCCTCTCTCGATCATGTTGGCGCCGTTAGTGATCGGCGAGCACGGACGCCTGGTATGCGAGGTAGCTGCGCTGGATCACGATCTGATCGGCCAGGTACTTGGCGTCGTGCCAGACGCCCCAGATGAAGCTCGATCCGCGGCGGGACTGCCACGGCAGGCCCAGGAAGTAGAGCCCGCGTTCGGTCGAGACACCTCGCTGGTGGCGTGGGCGGCCGTGCTCGTCGAAGGCGTCGACCTGCAGCCATCCGTAGTCGAAGGCGAAACCCACGGCCCAGACGATGGACGTGATGCCGACGGCGGCCAGCTCTAGCGAGGCGATGGGGTCGGTGACGCTCTGCGGGTCGGGTCCGAAGACCCGGGCCCGAGGCTCCTCGGGGAGGTCGAGCCCGTTGCGGGCGATGAACGCATCGGCCTCGTCGAGCATCGAAAGATAGCTGGTATCACCGCGTTCGATGTTCTGGCGCAGGTCGGGCGCGAAGGTCATCACGCCGTCGGCGTAGGCACCCGCCATGCCCAGCAGGGTGATGCCGTTGGCGGCCAGGTTGCGGAAGTCGACGGTGTGGCCACCGTGGGCACCACTGACGGCGATGGTGACGTGCTCGGCACCGCGCGGTGGCGTTGCCATGTCCCACTTGCCGAGCACCCCCAACCACCAGCAGAAGTCACGACCGCGGTAGCTGCGCGGTGGCCGCTCGTGGGGACCGACCGCGAGGTATACCGATCGGCCGGACCGTCGAAGTTCGTCGGCGATCTGGACTCCCGACGATCCGGCACCGATGACGAGCACGGCACCCTCGGGCAGCTGTTCGGGATTGTGGTACGCGCTGGAGTGAATCTGGTGGATTCCAGCGGACTCGGGAACCAGTGGAGGGATGACCGGCTTCTGAAAGGCCCCGGTGGCGGCGACCACGAAGCGTGCGTTGATACCGCCTTCGGACGTCTCGACTCGAAACCCGCTGCGGCCATGTATTTTTCGCACCGAGTTCACCTGCACCCCGGTGCGGATGGGCGCGTCGATCTTGTCGGCGTACGCGACGAGGTAGTCGGCGACGGCCTCCTTGCCTGCGAACGCATCGGGCGCGGCGTCGAACTCGAGGCCCGGAAAGCGGTCGTGCCATGCAGGGCCGTTGGCCACCAGCGAGTCCCAGCGCCACGACCTCCAGCGTTCGGCGATGCGATCGCGCTCCAGGACCAGGTGTGGCACCCCCTGCGCGCCGAGGTGCTCGCTCATCGCGATCCCGGCCTGACCCGCACCTACGACGAGCACCTCGACTTCTTCGCTAGACAACTCGACCTCCACGGACTCGGCAATCCTGCTCGCTTGTCCATGGTCGTTCCGTCGCCTGCATCTGTACAGCGCGTAGTTCCGATGTATGGCATCGGAGAAATCTATCTATGCACGTCAGAGGTTAGACGCCGGGTGGACTCGCGAACAGATTGCGACAGAGTTCGGCGACGACGCTGGCCCGCCGGGTAGGCCGGGCCGCCACGGCGTCGAGCAGGATGACCGTGAGACTGGGCGGATCGCCACTGATCGGGACGGCCGCGACGGAGTGCCCGTCGAGGGCCGTCGGCACTGCCGCACGCAAATTCAGCACGCAGTAGGCCAGACCGCGGCCGACCAGTGCCCGGCAGGTCTCCACCGTGGTGGATCGATACCGGACATTCGGCGTCACCCCCGCCGCGGTGAACACGCTTTGGAAGTAGTCGCGACTGTGGGGCAGGTCCAGCAGCACCATGGGTTCGTCGGTGAATTCGGCGAGCTCGACGCTGGCCCGGGTGGCGAAGCGGTGCTCCCCCGACACCAGCACGTACGGCGGCAGGGTGAACAGCGGCCAGCGCTTCAGCCGCGGATCGTCGACCAGGTCGTAGCCGATGCCGAGTTCGAACGTACCGTTGGCGACCCCCTCGGCGAGGCCAGCGAGATCGACTTCCGTCGTACGCAATTGGAGTTTGGGCAGTTTCTCGGCAGCGGCAGCCAACAGTTCCGGCAGCAGGTAGGGGGCGACGACCTGGAAGCATCCGATCGAGAGCGTGCCAGTGAGCGAGGTCCCCAAACCCTGTGCGACCGCCCGTAAGTCGGCCGCGGAGGTGAGCAGCTGACGGCTGGCGACGAGCAGTTCCTTGCCCGCCGGCGTCAGGCTGATCCCCCTGGCGTGATGGCGGACCAGCAGTTGGACCGACAGCGCGTTCTCGAGGTCCGCCAACGCCGCGGACATGGCCGACTGCGACAGATGGACCGATGCTGCGGCACGGGTGACGCTGCCGGCCTCGGCGACGGCGACGAAGTACTCGAGTTGGCGCAGCGTGTAGTCGGACACTTGGCCACCCTCCAACATCAGAAAAAGCGATCGTAGCGCCCGGTGGCATCTGCCAGGCAAGTGCAGAGCTGGGCGGCCGTCCTGTGCTCAACCGGCGGCAAGAGCGGCGACGTGGCCTTCCGTCTGCTCTTGGGGCAATCGCGGCCGTCGACCTAGAACCTATTTTTCCGAACTAAACAATCTAAAAGTCTTGTTTTGACGAAGCCATCTTTGGGCCGACGATTGCCGGAAGCCTCACGAGGAGACTCGGACCATACGGAGTGGAAATGTCACCGACATCGTCAGCGGTCAAATCGCCCACCATCGAAGTGCACAGCGTTGGATTCGTGCCCCACGCTCAGCGGCACGGATCGCCGCGCAGTCTGTTCACCCTATGGTTCGGCGCGAACGCCATGGGTGTCACGCTCCTCACCGGATCTCTGGCCGTGTTCAGCAAGATGAGTTTGTTCTGGAGCGCGGTCGCCATCATCGCGGGAACCCTGATCGGTGCGATATTCGTTGCGTACCACTCAGCCCAAGGACCCACATTGGGCTTGCCTCAAATGGTGCAGAGCCGGGCCCAATTCGGTTACCACGGAGCCAATTTGCCACTCATCGCCGTGATCGCCATGTACCTCGGGTTCTTCGGCGGTGGCGCCATCCTGATGGGTTCGGTATTCGCCGAACTCTTCGGAGGCGGGCCGCAATGGGGAATCCTGCTGGGCGGCGGACTGGCGGTGGTACTGGTCGCCTTCGGCTACCGCACTCTGCACGCCGTCGGCAAGGTCATCACACCCGTCTTCATCGTCATCTTCGCAATCCTCACCGTGGTGACCATCGTCAACTGGCCCGGCGTCGCCCCTGATGTCGAGATCGTCGGCGGCGGCTTCTCGACGACCGGCTTCTTCTTCGTACTCGGAATCGTTGCCGCATACATGATCACCTACGGCCCCTACGTCGCCGATTACTCCCGCTATCTGCCGGCGGACACGAAGCCTGCGCCGACATTCTGGTACACCTACGGCGGCATCTCGCTGTCCGGCATCTGGATCTTCACCGTCGGGGCGGCCCTGCAGTACGCCTACTCCACGTTGGGCATCGTCGAAGCGACCGCCACGATGGCCGGCACCGCGGGTCCCCTTGTCCGCATTCTGGTTCTGCTCGCACTTCTGTTGGGCCTCATCAACATCAGCGCGCTGAACATCTACGGAGCCAGCATGTCCGCGATGACGATCACGACCACGTTCCAGCGCGACCGCTCGCCGTCCCGTTCGATGCGGTTGGCGTACATGATCACGATCGGCGTACTCGGAACTCTGGGCGCGGTATTGCTTTCCGAGAATTTGGTGCTGGCCTATGAGAACTTCGTCTTCTTCCTGATCGCGTTCCTGATTCCCTGGTCGGCGATCAACCTGGTCGACTTCTATCTGGTCCGAAAGGGCCACTACGACGTCGACGATCTCTTCACACCGGCAGGCCGCTACGGAGGCCTGAACTGGATAGGCATCGTGTCCTATCTGATCGGATGCGCCGCACTGTCTCCGTTCATCAGCACCACGTTCTATACCGGGCCGCTGGCCGCTCGGCTCGGATTCGACGTGTCGTGGGTCGTTGGGCTCGTCGTTCCAGGTGCGCTCTACGCCATGCTCTGGAAGATCAAGGGACTGCCGGCTGAGTCCGGCAGTGCCGCACACGTAGTCACCAGCACCACGATCGGCGCCACCCATGCGGCAGCCGGCGAGCTCGAGGAGGCAATCTGATGGGTGATCGAGACCTGGTGGTGCGAGTGGCCGCCGCCCAAGCCGCCCCGGTGTGGATGAACCGGGAAGCCAGCGTCGAGAAGGCCATTGCCTTGATCGACGAGGCGGGCAGCAAGGGAGCGAACCTCATTGCCTTCGGCGAAAGTTGGCTACCGGGTTTCCCGTTTTGGATTTGGCTAGGCACCCCGCGTTGGGGATCCGACTTCTTCGTTCGGCTACACCAGAATTCGGTGGAAGCCGACGGCAAGGAGCTCGCCACGATCGGAGAGGCCGCCAAGCGCAACGACATCGAGGTCGTGTTGGGCGCCACCGAACGGGAAGGCGGCAGCCTGTACTGCACGCAGTTCTTCATCTCCAGTACCGGGGTGCTGCGGGGACGGCATCGCAAACTCAAACCGACACACGTGGAACGCACGATCTGGGGCGAGGGTGATGGCAGCGACCTGTTCGTGCTCGACACACCCATCGGCCGGATCGGTGGCCTCAATTGCTGGGAGCACCTGCAACCGCTGAGCAAGTACGCGATGTACTCCCAGGGCGAGCAGATCCACGTCGCAGCGTGGCCGGCACTGTCGATCTACGAGGAAGATGCCTACGCGCTGGGCGTCGAGGCCAACATGGCAGCCTCCCGGACATACGCCCTCGAGGGCCAGGGCTTCGTCCTTGCGGTCACCTCCGTGGTCGATGACATGGTGATCGAGGAACTGTGCACTACCGAAGAACAACGTCGACTGCTCAAGCGCGGCGGTGGGACGACCACGATCTTCGGGCCCAACGGCGCCACCATCGCCGGGCCGCTGGGATCCGAAGAGGAAGCCCTGCTGATCG
>JAHFVB010000187.1 GCA_023264755.1 Mycobacterium sp.
GGGCTTGGTGGGATCCAACGTGTGGGTGGCCCTTAGCGAGAGCTCCCGGGTGCCGCTGATGACATCGCGTGGACCTTCGGCTGTCACCAGTTCCACGACGAGGTCCCCGCCCACGGCATCGCTGCCGGCGGAGAGGACCTCGAATGGCGCGATCACATCCAGCGGATCGAACGCCTCGAACAACACCATTTGCGCGTGCACGCGACCCATGATGGTGGCGCTGACGTGTTCAGACCAGTGGCCAGAAGGACGCGTTCCGCCGGTATATTGCCAATCATGTTTCGCGTCGCCGTGCTCGCGCTACCCGACACCGTCGCCTTCGACCTCGCCACCCCGATGGAAGTCTTCGACCGCGCGTTGCTCGCTGACGGCCGGCCGGGCTACCGGGTCCAGGTGTGCAGCGCCGAACCCGTCGTTCGGGCCGGCCCGATCCGCATCGCGACCGACTACGGACTGGAGGCGCTGAGCAAAGCCCACACCATCGTGGTACCGGGGCGCCACACCGTCACCACGGCCGTGGCCGAATCGATCATCGAGGCCCTGAAAGCGGCTTACGCCAACGGTATTCGGATAGCATCCATCTGCACCGGAGCGTTCACCCTGGCTCAGGCCGGCCTCCTGGACCACAAGCGTGCGACAACACACTGGCGCGGTGCCGAGCAGTTTCGGGCGGCGTTCCCGGCCGTCGAACTGGACGCCGACGTGCTCTACGTCGACGAGGGCCAAGTGCTCACTTCGGCGGGCGCGTCAGCGGGCCTGGACCTGTGCCTGCACATGGTGGCGCGTGACTACGGCAGCGCAGTAGCTGCCGACGCTGCCCGAATGGCCGTGGCCCCCCTGCATCGCTACGGTGGCCAAGCCCAGTTCATCGTCCGTAACCGACGGCCGGAGAACACCCAACTCGGCCCGGTGTTGGGCTGGATCGAAAACCACGCACATCAGCAGCTCACGCTGGCAGACATCGCCACCCAAGCGGCCACTAGCATCCGCACGCTCAATCGTCGGTTTCAGGCTGAAACCGGACAGACGCCGATGCAGTGGGTCGCCGGTGTGCGGATACGCCACGCTCAGGAACTATTGGAACGCACCACCGAGGGCGTAGAGAACATCGCCCGCCGAGTCGGTTTCGACTCACCCGCCAACTTTCGCGAGCAATTCAAGAGGACTACCGGAGTGTCACCGCAAACCTACCGCGCCACATTCCACGATCAGGCGCAACCGTAGTCCCAGACCCTTGCTGACTGTTGCCGATGTCAGTTGGAGGACGGGGAAGCCCCTCCAGGGCCGCGTCAACAACGCCCTACCCCGCAACGTCTACACGTCGATGCGGGTCGCCTTGGCACGCGCCGTCCAGCGACCGTCGGAGTAACCCACCTCGACGGGATGCGCAAAGGCGGCGCTGACGTATTCGGTGGTGACCACGTCGCGTGCCGGTCCGGAGGCGACGGTGCGCCCCTCGGCGATCAACAGCGCGTGGGTGGTGGTGGTCGGTAGTTCCTCGAGGTGGTGAGTGACCAGGATCGACGCCACGTCGGGATGGGTCTCGTCGAGGGCGTCCATGGTCTCGAGGAACTGCTCCCGGGCGGCGACGTCCAGACCCGTGGTGGGCTCGTCGAGCAGCAACAGACGAGGGCCCGAGATCAGGGCCCGCGCAATGAGCGTGCGCCCTCGTTCCCCCTGCGACAGGGTGGTCCAGTGATCACCGGCCCGGCGGGTCAGCCCGACCGAGGCGATCATCGCGTCGGCGTGTTCGAGTTCCTCGTCGGTGGGCGTCCAGCGCATCGGCAGATCGATGGTCGCCGTGATGCCGGTGAGTACGACCTCGCGCACCGTCAGCGAGTACTGCAGCCGATGCCGCGGATTGACGTGGCCGATGGAGTGGCGCAGCTGGGCCAGGTCGACGCGACCCAGTTGCTGTCCGAGCACCTGCACGGTTCCCGACGTCGGAAACGTCACGGCGGCACAGAAACCCAGCAGTGTGCTCTTGCCCGCACCGTTGGGGCCGAGCAACGCCCAGTGCTCGCCCGCGCGCACCGTGAGCGAGATTCCGTCGATGATCTGCTTCCCGTCCCGGCGGAACGTCACGTCGGCCAGGTCGAGCACCGGTTGGTGGGCCGTCATGCGGACTGCCGCTGACGAAGCACCTCCAGCGCCCTGTCGGCATGGCTGTCCATGCTGAGCTCGCTGGAGATGACGCCGAGCACGGTGCGGTCGGTGTCGATGACGAACGTGGTGCGCTTGACGGGCATGAGCTTGCCGAGCAACCCGCGCTTGACGCCGAACTGCGCCGCGATGACCCCGTCGGCGTCCGACAGCAGGGGATAGTCGAACTTCTGCTGCTCGGCGAACTGGGCCTGCTTGGCCACCGCATCGGTCGAAATTCCGACGCGGCTGGCGCCGACTGCAGTGAACTCCGAGGCCAGGTCGCGGAAATGGCACGCTTCCTTGGTGCACCCAGGCGTCATGGCCGCAGGGTAGAAGAACAAGACGATGGGCCCGTCGGCAAGCAGGCTGGTCAGACTGCGTGGGGTACCCGTTTGATCTGGCAGTTCGAACTCGGCCACCCGGTCGCCTTTTTGCATGGATGTCACGCTACGCCTAACTGAGTTCTGGGTAGCAGCGCCCGGTCTGGGAGGATTGACTCGTGCAAGAACAATCCCCGGTCGCTTCGCTCTTGCCCACCGTCTCGACCGCAACCCTGGCAGGCGTCACCTCTCGCGAGGACTTTCGCGCGCTGGCCGCCGAACACCGCGTCGTGCCCGTGACGCGAAAGGTGCTCGCCGACAGCGAGACCCCACTATCGGCGTACCGCAAGTTGGCGGCCAATCGGCCCGGTACCTTCCTGCTGGAATCGGCCGAGAACGGGCGCTCCTGGTCGCGCTGGTCGTTCATCGGGGCGGGCGCGCCCTCGGCGTTGACGGTGCGCGACGGGCACGCGGTCTGGTTGGGCACGACGCCGCAAGACGCCCCGCGCGGCGGCGATCCGCTGGAGGCGCTGCGGGCCACGCTGCAGGTGTTGGAGACGGCCGCGTTGCCCGGTTTGCCGCCGCTGTCCAGCGGGTTGGTGGGATTCTTCACCTACGACATGGTGCGCAGGCTGGAACGGCTGCCCGAGCGTGCCGTCGACGACCTCGGGCTGCCCGACATGCTGCTGTTGCTGGCCACCGACATCGCCGCCGTCGATCACCACGAGGGCACCATCACGTTGATTGCCAACGCGGTCAACTGGAACGGGACCGCGGAGCACGTCGACGAGGCCTACGACGATGCGATCGCCCGGCTCGATGTCATGACGGCGGCGCTTGGGGAGCCGTTGTCCTCGACGGTGGCGTCGTTCAGCAGGCCCGAGCCGGTTCACCGTGCGCAGCGCACCGTGGAGGAGTACAGCGCCATCGTCGACAAACTGGTCGCCGACATCGAGGCCGGCGAGGCCTTCCAGGTGGTGCCCTCGCAGCGCTTCGAGATGGACACCGCCGCCGATCCCCTCGACGTGTACCGCATGCTGCGGGTGACCAATCCCAGCCCGTACATGTACCTCCTGAACGTGCCGAACGACGTTGGGGAGCTTGATTTTTCGATCGTTGGATCGAGTCCCGAGGCGTTAGTGACGGTGCAGGACGGCAAGGCCACGACGCATCCGATCGCCGGCACGCGGTGGCGCGGCGCCAGCGAGGAGGAGGACGTCCTGCTCGAGAAGGAGTTGTTGGCCGACGACAAGGAACGCGCCGAGCACCTGATGCTGGTCGACCTCGGCCGCAACGACCTGGGCCGGGTGTGCGTGCCCGGCACGGTCCGCGTCGAGGACTACAGCCACATCGAGCGGTACAGCCACGTCATGCACCTGGTGTCCACGGTGACCGGCCAACTGGCCGAGGGCAAGACCGCCTTGGACGCCGTGACGGCCTGCTTTCCCGCGGGCACCCTTTCGGGCGCGCCGAAGGTGCGCGCGATGGAGATCATCGAGGAGCTCGAGCCGACCCGGCGCGGGCTCTACGGCGGGGTGCTCGGCTATCTGGACTTCGCGGGCAACGCAGACTTCGCGATTGCGATCCGCACCGCGTTGATGCGCGACGGCACCGCCTACGTGCAGGCCGGCGGCGGCGTCGTGGCGGACTCGAAGGGCCCCTACGAATACACCGAAGCGGCCAACAAGGCCAGGGCCGTGCTCAGTGCCATCGCCGCGGCCGAGACGCTGACCGGCCCGTGACCCGGCGCGCGCAGGCCCTGCTGGTCGTCGCCGCGCTGGCGTTGTGGGCGGGTTCCCGGATGGCCTGGGTTGACGTGGCGTCCTTCGACGGGCTGGGGCAACCGAAGACGACGACGTTGTCCGGGGCGACGTGGTCGGAGGCGCTGGTCCCGCTGGCCCTGCTGGTGCTCGCGGCGGCAGTGGCGGTACTGGCGGTGCGCGGCTGGCCGCTGCGGTTGCTCGCGTTGTTGGTCGCGGCCGCGAGCGCGGGAATGGCCTATCTCGCCATCGGCCTGTGGGTCATTCCCGACGTGGCCGTCCGAGCGGCCGAGTTGGCGCACGTCCCCATTACCGCGCTGGTCGGGACGCAGCGCCACTACTGGGGCGCGATGCTTAGCCTGCTCGCGGCACTGTGCACGCTCGCAGGCGCGGTGCTGCTGATCCGCGCCGCGTCGAAGGCAGGTGCGGGGGCCGGATCGGATGCGACGAAGTACGTCGCCCCAGCGGCGCGGCGGGCGGCCGCGCGGACCGACGAGCCCAGCGCCGGAATGTCGGAGCGAATGATCTGGGACGCGCTCGACGAAGGGCACGACCCGACCGGTGGCGGGGTTCCGCCCGATGGTGGGGCGGCGCCGACCGACCCGGGTGTCGAACGCCACTCCGACAACGAGGGCCGGTGACGGCCCGTGAGGCGCTGGCGACTACCCTTCGTGACAGATCATCCGGGACAGTCCGGATGCCCGGAAATAGCCTGAAACGCCTCGAAGGGAATCGACTACTCATGAGTTCGGGGACCGTGCTCGACTCCATCATCGAAGGAGTCCGCGCCGACGTCGCCGCTCGCGAGGCACTTGTCGGCTTCGCCGAGATCAAGGATCGGGCGGCGAAGGCGACTCCGCCGCTGGACGTGCTGGCCGCACTGCGCGAACCGGGGATCGGCGTCATTGCGGAGGTCAAGCGAGCCAGCCCATCCCGTGGGGCCCTGGCCTCGATCGCCGACCCGGCAGAGTTGGCCCGTGCCTACGCCGACGGCGGTGCGCGGATCATCAGCGTGCTCACCGAGGAGCGCCGCTTCAACGGTTCGTTGGACGATCTCGACGCGGTGCGCGCGGCGGTGGCCATTCCCGTGCTGCGCAAGGACTTCATCGTCGGTCCGTACCAAATCCACGAGGCCCGCGCGCACGGGGCAGACATGTTGCTGCTGATCGTCGCCGCCCTGGAACAGCCTGCGCTGGCGTCCATGATCGACCGCACCGAATCGCTGGGCATGACGGCACTGGTCGAAGTGCACACCGAAGAGGAGGCCGACCGCGCCCTGCAAGCGGGGGCCCGCGTGATCGGCGTCAACGCCCGCGATCTGAAGACTTTGGAGGTCGACCGGGACTGCTTCGCACGCATCGCGCCGGGGCTGCCGTCCAACGTGATTCGGATCGCCGAATCGGGTGTCCGTGGCACCGCTGACCTGCTGGCCTATGCCGGTGCCGGTGCCGATGCGGTGCTGGTCGGCGAGGGGCTGGTCACCAGCGGTGACCCACGAAGCGCGGTCGCCGATCTCGTCACCGCGGGTACCCATCCGTCCTGCCCGAAGCCCGCACGCTGAGCGTGATCACTCGCTGGCACGAAGAGGTGCGTTGATGGCGGAATTGGCAGATACCGAGCTTCCCCGGGCCAGTGCGGCCGTCGCAGAGCCCAGCTCGCACGACCCCGACGCCAAGGGCCACTTCGGCGCCTACGGCGGACGGCTGGTCCCCGAAGCCTTGATGGCGGTCATCGAAGAGGTCACCGCCGCCTACGAGAAGGCCAGGACTGATCAGACCTTCCTCGATGAACTGGATCGGCTCCAACGTCATTACACGGGGCGCCCATCACCGCTCTACGAGGCCGCCCGACTGAGCGAGCACGCCGGTGGGGCTCGGTTGTTCTTGAAGCGAGAAGACCTCAACCACACCGGATCTCACAAGATCAACAATGTGCTCGGGCAGGCTCTGCTGGCACAGAAGATGGGCAAGACGCGCATCATCGCAGAAACCGGGGCAGGCCAGCACGGGGTAGCGACGGCCACGGCGTGCGCCCTGCTGGGCATCGAGTGCGTCATCTACATGGGCGCGGTCGACACCGCCCGGCAGGCCTTGAACGTGGCGCGGATGCGGCTGCTCGGCGCCGAGGTGGTCTCGGTGGAGTCCGGTTCGAAGACCCTCAAGGACGCGATCAACGAGACGTTCCGCGATTGGGTGGCCAACGCCGACGACACCTACTACTGCTTCGGCACCGCGGCGGGACCGCATCCGTTCCCGACGATGGTGCGCGACTTCCAACGGGTGATCGGGCTAGAGGCTCGGGCGCAGATTCGGGAACAGGCCGGTCGGCTACCCGATGCGGTGACGGCCTGCATCGGTGGCGGTTCGAACGCCATCGGAATCTTTCACGCGTTCATCGACGACCCCGGCGTCCGGCTGGTGGGCTACGAGGCGGGCGGCGACGGCGTCGAGACCGGCCGCCATGCCGCGACCTTCACCGGCGGAACCCCAGGTGCGTTCCAGGGCTCGTTCTCGTACCTCCTGCAGGACGAGGACGGCCAGACCATCGAATCGCATTCGATCTCAGCGGGTTTGGACTATCCCGGCGTCGGACCGGAACATGCCTACCTCAAGGACATCGGCCGCGCCGAGTACGCACCGATCACCGACACCGAGGCGATGGACGCGTTCGGGCTGCTGTGTCGGACCGAGGGGATCATTCCGGCCATCGAGTCGGCTCACGCCATCGCCGGTGCGCTCAAGTTGGGCAAGGAGCTCGGGCCGGGTGCGGTGATCGTGGTGAACCTATCTGGACGTGGTGACAAGGACGTGGAGACCGCTGCGAAGTGGTTTGGGTTGATGGACGACAAGGGTGCGGTTTCGTGACCAGCCGGCTGGCCGGGCTCTTCGAGAGCTGTCGTGAGGAACGTCGTTCTGCCTTGATCGGTTACCTCCCAACGGGATACCCGGACGTCGACACCTCGATCGCCGCGATGACGGCCCTGGTCGAATCCGGTTGCGACATCATCGAGGTCGGCATCGCCTATTCGGATCCGGGCATGGACGGACCGACGATCGCGGCGGCAACCGAGGCTGCGTTGCGCGGGGGAGTGCGCGTGCGCGACGCGTTGAAGGCCGTCGAGGCGATCAGCAACGCAGGCGGCAGCGCGGTCGTGATGTCCTACTGGAATCCGGTATTGCGTTGGGGCGTGGATGCGTTCGCCCGGGATCTGGCGGCGGCCGGAGGGCTGGGCATGATCACCCCCGATCTGATCCCGGAAGAAGCAGACGATTGGATGGCGGCCTCGGATGCCCACCAGTTGGACAGAATCTTCCTGGTGGCACCCTCGTCGACCCATGAGCGCCTCGCAGCGACAGTGGAGGCGTCTCGCGGATTCGTCTACGCCGCATCGACGATGGGCGTGACGGGCGCTCGCGACGCAGTGTCGACCGCGGCTCCGGAGTTGGTGCGACGAGTCAAGGAAGTATCCGACATTCCGGTCGGAGTCGGCCTCGGGGTGCGCTCGCGTGAGCAGGCCGCGGAGATCGGCGCCTACGCCGACGGCGTCATCGTCGGATCGGCCTTGGTAAGCGCGTTGGCCGACGGCATTCCCGCCATCAGGTCGTTGACCGAAGAACTCGCCCAGGGCGTGCGACAGAGGATGCCAGCGTGACCACAACGATTCTGGCCAGTTTCCCGAGCCCGGCTCAGGGAGTTTGGCACATCGGCTTCGTGCCGATTCGGGCTTACGCGCTGTGCATCATCGCCGGCATCATCGCGGCCTTGATCGTCGGCGACCGGCGCTGGGTGGCCCGCGGCGGCGACCGCGGACTGATCTACGACGTGGCGTTGTGGGCGGTCCCGTTCGGCCTCGTGGGCGGGCGGCTGTACCACGTGATGACCGACTGGAGGACGTACTTCGGCGGCGACAACGGGCTCGGGTTCGTGGCCGCCCTGAAGATCTGGGACGGTGGGCTCGGCATCTGGGGCGCCGTCGCGCTGGGCGGTGTCGGGGCCTGGATCGCCTGCCGGATTCATGGGGTGCCGCTTCCGGCCTTCGGCGACGCGATTGCGCCGGGCATCATCTTGGCGCAGGCCATCGGTCGCCTCGGCAACTACTTCAACCAGGAGCTGTACGGGCGAGAGACCACGTTGCCGTGGGGCCTCGAGATCTTCGAGCGCCGAGATGCCAACGGCCAGCCGGACATGTTGAACGGTGTCTCGACCGGGGTGCCGCTGCTGCAGCATCCGGTCCATCCCACGTTCCTCTACGAACTGCTGTGGAACCTGCTGGTATTCGGCCTGCTGATCTGGGCCGATCGTCGCTTCAAGTTGGGCCACGGACGCCTGTTCGCCCTGTACGTCGCGGGGTACTGCGTCGGGCGCTTCGGCGTGGAACTGATGCGCAGCGACTACGCGACCCTGATTGCCGGCATTCGCGTCAACACCTTCACGTCGACGTTCGTCTTCCTGGGTGCGGTGATCTACATCATGGTGGCGCCCAAGGGGCGCGA
>JAHFVB010000582.1 GCA_023264755.1 Mycobacterium sp.
TGGGGTCGTGCACGGGAACCGCCGTGCAACTCCACGGCTGGACGAGCCGCGAGTAGTGCTCGGTGCCCCGAATCTGCACTTCCGCGTCGAGCGCCAATGCGGTACCCGGGGCGTTGGTCCCGGCGCTGCGCTCACTCCAGTCGGCCCCGGGGACGAAGTTCATCGCCTCGGCCTCGCGGCACGCCGTCGGGTCGCCCTCGACCCACAACAACGTGCCGTCGGCCGCGGTGATCGCCACCATCACCCCCGAGGACCGCGCATCCTCGACCAGTAGGCGACGGATCACCGGCAGCGCGGAGGCCAACGGGTGGGCCGCCCGCATCGTGGCGACGCCGTGGGCGAGTTCGGACTGCGCCCCGCCACGGTCGGGGTCGACCCCTATGGCCAGGCTGCGCCGCCAACTCTCGGCGATCACCCGGCGCAGCGGAGTCGAGTCGAGCGAGGTCGCGTCGATCTCACCGGCGAGGAAGAGTTCGTGAACCGTGCGCACCGTCGCGTTCAGCGGTCGAGCCGACGGCAACCGGCCGCCCACTGCGTTGGACCTACCCACGACGATCACGCTCCTCGCGCCGCGTGCCGATGCCGCGCGTGGCGTCACCATAGCCCATTTTCGCAGGTAGGTGAGCGAAGATCAGCTCAGATGGTGAACCTCCTGCAGCCCGTACACCGGAGTGGGCAAACCTTCGTAGCGGGCCTTCAACTGAAGCGCGAGATATAGCGAATAGTGCCGCGACTGGTGCAGGTTGCCGCCGTGGAACCACAGGTTCTGCTGCTGGGTGGGCTTCCACATGTTGCGCTGCTCGCCCTCCCACGGACCGGGGTCCTTGGCGGTGTCGCTGCCCAGCCCCCAAACCTTGCCGACCTTGTCGGCGACGTCCTGGCCGATCAGGTCGGCGGCCCACCCGTTCATCGAGCCGAAGCCCGTCGCATAGACCACCACGTCGGCGGGTAGCACCGTGCCGTCGGCCAGTACCACCGCATCCTCGGTGAGCCGGTCGACCTGCCCGTGGGCCAGCTTGATCGTGCCGTTGGCCACCAATTCGCAGGCTCCGACGTCGATGTAGTAGCCCGAACCCCGGCGCAGATACTTCATGAACAGGCCGGAACCGTCGTCGCCCCAGTCCAATTCGAAGCCGGCAGCGGCCAGTCGCTCGTAGTAGTCCTTGTCGCGCTCTCGAATCGCGTCGTAGATCGGGATCTGGAACTCGTGCATGATGCGGTAGGGCAGCGACGCGAACGTCAGGTCGGCCTTCTCCGTCGTCATGCCGGCCGCGACTGCGCGCTCGGAGTACAGGTCACCCAGCCCCAGATCCATCAGCGAATCGGACTTCACGATGTGGGTCGACGAGCGCTGCACCATCGTCACGTCGACGCCGTTCTCGACGAGCGCCTTGCAGATGTCGTGCGCGGAGTTGTTGGACCCGATCACGACTGCCCGCTTGCCGACGTAGCGGTCGGGCCCGGGGTGGTGGCTGGAGTGGTGCTGCTCGCCGGCGAAGACGTCCTGTCCGGGCAACACCGGGATGCTGGGCTTGCCGGACATGCCGGTGGCCAGCACCAGCTGGGTCGGGTGCAGGGTGAGCCGCTCGCCGTCGCGGTCCAGCTCGACGGTCCAGCGCTGCTCGGCGTCGTCGAAGGAGGCCGACAGGCAGGTCGTCTTCGACCAGTAGGGCACCTCCATGATGCGGGTGTAGAACTCGAGCCAGTCGCCAATCTTGTCCTTCGGGGCGAACACCGGCCAGTTCGGCGGGAAGGGCAGGTACGGCAGGTGGTCGTACCAAACCGGATCGTGCAGGCACAGCGACTTGTAGCGCTTGCGCCACTGATCACCTGGGCGATCGTGGCGGTCGACGACGATCGCCGGCACCCCGAGTTGGCGTAGCCGCGCACCCAGCGCGATTCCGCCCTGCCCGCCGCCGACGACCAGCGTGTAGGGCTGTTCGGTCCGGCCCAGGGCCAGTTCTTCGTCGTGCCGCTTCTCGGCCCACGACCTCGTGTCGGGATCGGAGCCGTGCACCGCTCCCATGACGCGGGTGGCGCCACGACGCTCCTCGAAACCCTTGAGCTCCTGCAACGCAGTCAGCAGCGTCCAAGCCACGTCGTTTCCCTCTGCGTCGCGCTTGAGCCGCAGGTGCCCGGTGCCTCGCCCGACGGCCGTCTCGAACTCGATGAACGCCGAGGTCACCGTGTCGGCCCCGGTGCCGTCGGCCGTTGCGGGCTCGCGAGTGCGGAAGCCCGAGGGACTGGTGTCGGCGAGCCGGGCGCCGAGCATGTCGGCGACGCCATCCCGGCCCTCGACGGTCTTGAGGTTCCAGGTAAAGGAGACGAGGTCGCGCCAGAAGCTGTCGACGGCGAACTTCGCCACCACCCGGTCCACGTCGCAGGCGGCCAAGGCGGCTTCGAAGTCGGCGAGCCAGGCCTCGACGCGGGCCTGCGGCGTGAGCGCGGCGGGCGCCGGCTTTTCGATGATGTCGGTCATGTGACTCAGGGCACACCCTGGCGGGGTGCGGGCGCAAGGGTTGCATCGCGTTGCAGGGGCTTGGCGGCTTGGCGGGGGTTGGTGGCTTGGCGGGGGCTGGTGGTTTGGCGGTTTGGTGGTGGCGGTTTGGTGTTGGCCGCGACCGTGCGGAGAGTGGTCGAAGATTCCGCCGAATCTCGACCACTTCCCGCACAGCGGGTGGGCATTGCAACGGGATCTCGACCACTTCCCGCACAGCGGGTGGGCATTGCAACGGGTTGCAACTCTTTCGCCATGTGGCACCGGTCACATAGACATGGGCCATGAGAGCAGCTGTGTACTACGGACCCAACAAACTCGAGGTCGCCGACGTCCCAGAACCCGAGGTGAGGCCGGGCACCGTCAAGGTGAAGGTCGGCTTCAACGGCATCTGCGGCACCGACCTGCACGAGTACTACGCCGGACCGATCTTCGTGCCGACCGCACCGCACCCGTTGACCGGCCAGCAGTTGCCGCTGACCCTCGGCCACGAGTTCTCCGGCGTCATCACCGACGTCGGGGCCGGCG
>JAHFVB010000188.1 GCA_023264755.1 Mycobacterium sp.
ACTTGCCAAGGAGGTCGCCGCGCTCGGCGGCGACGTGAGCGCGCTACTTCCGGATTCGGTCAACAAGCGCATCGGCGACAAGCTCGGGGGCTGACGCTTCCAGGATCCGTCCAGGTTCGTCCTGCGACACACCGGCGTGGCAAACCGAGTCACAGGGGTAACACCAGGCACACTAGTAACAAGTTACCTACGCCTGGAGGGTGTTGCCGTGTACCGAGTATTTGAGGCGCTCGACGAGCTCGGCGCGATCGTCGAAGAAGCCCGCGGAGTACCGATGACGGCAGGCTGCATGGTCCCGCGCGGTGATGTGCTCGAGTTGATCGACGACATCAAGGACGCGATTCCTGGCGAACTGGACGACGCGCAGGACGTGCTCGACGCCCGAGACGGCATGCTTCGGGAGGCCAAGGAGCACGCCGACTCGATGGTGTCGACGGCGACTGCGGAGGCGGACTCACTGCTCCACCACTCGCGCGCCGAGGCCGATCGGATTCTGTCCGACGCCAAGGGCCAGGCCGACCGGATGGTCGCCGAGGCACGTCAGCACAGTGAGCGCATGGTCGGTGAGGCCCGTGACGAGGCCGTCCGGATCGCGGCGACGGCCAAGCGCGAGTACGAGGCCAGCACCGGCCGGGCGAAGGCCGAGGCCGATCGCCTGATCGAGAACGGAAACCTCTCCTACGAGAAGGCCGTTCAGGAGGGCATCAAGGAGCAGCAGCGACTCGTCGCCCAGACGGAGATCGTCCAGACGGCCACCGCGGAGGCCACCCGGCTCATCGACGCGGCCCATGCCGAGGCCGACCGCCTGCGTGGCGAATGCGACATCTACGTCGACAGCAAGCTCGCGGAGTTCGAGGACTACCTCAACGGCACGCTGCGCTCGGTGGGTCGCGGTCGGCACCAGCTGCGGACGGCGGCTGGCACGCACGACTACGCGCAGCGCTGACGGGTCCGGAGGGCAGGAGCGGAGCGACCCGGGAAAACGCTCCGGAGGGCAGGAGCGGAGCGACCCGGGAAGCTCGGTTCGGCACCGGTCGTAGGATGACCGCCATGGCGAACCATGGTGTACAGCGGGGCCCGCGTTCGCCCCTGGTCCTCGACATCACTCGGCTCGGCCGGCGACCAGGCTCGATGAAGACCGTTCACGAAACCGTGCCGGCCCCGGCGCGGATGGGCATCGAACTGCTCGCCATCGCCGAGGGCGCACCGATGGAACTGGACTTGCGGCTCGAGTCGGTATCGGAGGGGGTGCTGGTCACCGGAACCGTTTCGGCGCCGACGACGGGGGAGTGCGCGCGCTGCCTGCGACCGATCACCGGCCACATCGAGGTCGACATCACCGAACTGTTCGCCTACCCGGACAGCAAGACCGAGGCCACCACCGAGGAGGACGAGGTGGGACACGTCGTCAATGATTACGGCGCCGACCTCATCGACCTCGAGCAGACCATCGTCGATGCCGTCGGGCTTCAGCTGCCGTTCTCGCCGGTGTGTAGCGAGGACTGCCCAGGACTCTGCCCGGAGTGCGGCACGCCGCTGGCCGATGCCGAACCCGATCACCACCACGATGCGATCGACCCCCGCTGGGCCAAGCTGTCCGCGATCATCCCCACCGAACAGGAGTCCGACGGATCGGCAGCCCCTTCGTGACGCTGGATCGTGCGGCGTTGCTCGAGGCGTTGGGTGTGGAGCTCGCCGATGACCTGTTGACCATGGCGCTGACGCATCGCAGCTATGCCTATGAGGCGGGCGGGCTACCGACCAATGAGCGGCTGGAATTCCTCGGCGATGCGGTGCTCGGATTGGTGGTGACCGCCGAGATATTCGACAAGTATCCCCAGCGTTCCGAAGGTGAGCTCGCCAAGCTGAAGTCGGCGGTGGTCAACACCCAGGCGTTGGCGCGGATCGCGCGCAGACTGACCGACGACGGGCTGGGCGCGTATCTACTGCTGGGGCGCGGCGAAGTGGGCAGTGGAGGGGCGCAGAAGTCGAGTCTGCTGGCCGACGGGCTCGAGTCGCTGCTCGGTGCGATCTACGTCCAGCACGGACACGAGGTGGCGCGTGAGGTCATCGTCCGGTTGTTCGCCGACGTGCTGGACGCCGCGGCGAACCTTGGCGCCGGGCTGGATTGGAAGACCAGTCTCCAGGAACTGGCTGCCGCGCGCCGGCTGGGAGTGCCGTCCTATGCGGTGACGTCGACCGGGCCCGAGCACGACAAGCACTTCACCGCGCGGGCAGTCGTCAGCGACGTCAGCTACGGCGCTGGCGCGGGCCGGACGAAGAAGGAGGCCGAGCAGAACGCGGCCGAGGCCGCGTACAAGGCGTTGGATGCCTTGCCGGACGGGGACGACTGACCGGATGCCCGAACTTCCCGAAGTGGAGGTCGTCAGGCGGGGCCTCGCCGACCACGTCATCGACCAACGAATCACTGCGGTACGGGTGCACCATCCGCGCGCGGTGCGCCGACACGAGGCTGGGGCCGCCGACCTGACCGCACGCTTGCTCGGCACCCGGATCACCGGCTCGGGACGGCGCGGAAAGTACCTGTGGCTGACGCTGGACAGCGGCGAGGCGTTGGTGGTGCACCTGGGCATGACGGGGCAGATGCTGCTGAGTTATCCGGCGGGCAGGAGCGAAGCGACTGGGGGGTTGGACACGGCGGGCAGGAGCGAAGCGACTGGGGAATCGGGTCCGGCGGGCGGAGCGAAGAGCGCGCTGCACTCCGAACACCTTCGCATCAGCACGTTGCTCGAGAACGGCACCGCCATGAGCTTCGTCGATCAGCGCACCTTCGGTGGGTGGATGCTGACCGAGCTGGTGACCGTCGACGGCAGCGAACTGCCCGCGCCGGTGGCGCACATCGCCCGTGACCCGCTGGATCCGCGCTTCGATCGGGACGCGGTGGTAAAGGTCTTGCAGCGCAAGCACTCCGAGATCAAACGACAACTGCTCGACCAGAGCGTGGTATCGGGAATCGGCAACATCTATGCCGACGAGTCGTTGTGGCGCGCCAAGATTCACGGAGCCCGGATCGCCGAGACGCTGTCCAAGCCGAAGCTGGCGGAACTTCTGGATCACGCGGCCGCGGTGATGACGGACGCCCTCAGCCAGGGCGGGACGTCATTCGATGCGCTGTACATCAACGTCAACGGAGAATCGGGCTACTTCGATCGCTCCCTCGATGCCTACGGCCGCGAAGGGCAGCCGTGTCACCGCTGCGGTGCGGTGATGCGTCGCGACAAGTTCATGACGCGGTCGTCCTGCTATTGCCCCCGCTGCCAACCGCGACCGCGGGCTCCCCGGGGCTGAGCGCTCAGCGCCCGCCCCGCCCCGGTAGCCCGGCGAGAGCGGGCGAGTCGGTCATGCACAACTTCCACTCGCCGGACTCCTTGCGGAAGTAGATCGTGCTGTCCGGAAGCCCGACGTTGCCGGACCCGCTCATCGAGATCTTGGCGGTGGCCTTGTTGCCGTTGACCTTGATGTCGGTGATCGAGACCTCGCCGGTGGGCTTGCCGTCGGCGCCACCAGGCACGTCGAGCGCACCGAGGCCGCCCAGCTTGTTGAACACGTCCTGATCGTTCTGGCAGAAGCGTTGTTGGAGTTCGCCGGGATCGCCGGCAGGGGCGGTCATCAGGCTGCGAATCTGCTCTTCGTCGGATGACACGGCGCTGCTCGAGCGTCCAGAGGCGGTCTGGCCGTTGCTGCTTGAACCGGTGGCTAACACGACGGTCAGTACCACGCCGATCACGGCGACGACGGCCACCACGCCGCCGATCAGCCACCACTTGCCGGATCCGCCCGATTTGGGGGGCGGGTAACCCGGTCCCGGATATCCGAAGTTCGGCGGTTGTTGCGGGGGATATCCGTAGGACGGCGGCTGTTGAGCGTCGTAGCCGTAACCGGGCTGTGGGTAGGCGTAACCGGGTTGGGGGTTGCCGTAGCCCGGTTGCGGATACCCGGTCGGCTGCTGGTACTGCGGATATTGGGGGTACTGGGGCGCGTACTCCGGACCCTGCGGCGGGTAGCTCTGCGGGTAACCGGAGCCGGGCGGTGGCTGCTGAGGGGGCCAGGGCTGGCCGCCAGGAACACCCGATTCGGGTGGAAGGTAGGTCATTCGCAATCGCTCCTGTGCATTGGGCTATGTGAAACGTAACACCGGTTGATTGCGAAATCGCTACGCGCGAGCACGGTTTGCGCCATGTCGCTTGGGGTCAGTGCGTCAGGTCGCGACGATGCGCGCCCGGGCTGGCGCGCTAGCCCGTCATGCAGAACTTCCAGTCGCCGGTCTGCTTGCGGAACTTGACGACGCTGCCGTTGAGCTCGCCCCGAGCGCGCTGGCCGTTGACCTGGACGTCGGTCAGCGGGCTGCTCCGGTCGAAGTTCTTGCTGGGGACGATGACGGTGGTGACCGCGGCGCGTTCGAGGACCTCGCGGTCCGCCGTGCAGTAGAAGGTCCTCCAGTTCGACGTCGGGCCCAGGTCGGCGGCAGTGCGGAAGTCCTCCACCAACTGTTCGAGAGCGGCTTCGTCGGTGGTGTCGCCCTTGCCGTCAGGGCGCGGTCGAGGCGCGTCCGGCGTGAGCTTCCCGGCGGGGATCAGGGCCGGTGTGGACGTCGAGTCCGACGCGCCGGCTGAGGTGAGCGTGACGATCGCGGCGATGACCACCGCCACCAGGGCGACGGCGACCCCGGTGCCGACCCACCAGCCCCGGTGCGTGCTGCGCCGGGGCGTGAAGTCGAAGTCCTGGGCGAAGCTCCGAGTCGGCGGCCACGGCGGTGGCGGGCTTGGTCGCCGTGGCTGCGGCTGCGGGGCTCGCGTCGGCTGCGGCCGGGGTGGAAGTGGTACGTAGCCCGCGCGGGGTGACCGCGACCAGGGGTCGATCGGGGGAATTGGTGCGACGTAGCGCGGGTTCTCGTAGTGCGGTCGATATGGGTCTACGTGCTGGTGGGCGCGCTGGCCGCGGTAGGTCGGGAGGGTGTGCTGCACGGCGAGCTCCTGAGTCGTACCAAGAAACCGTAGCGATGCTTCGGTTGAGTTGATTCATCGTACCAACGCTACGGTTGAGGACCGGGCGCCAATATCGGCACGTCGACAAGGTAGGAACGAGACATGACAGAGCTCTGGGTCGAGCGCACAGATGTGCGTCGGTACACCGGTCACAGTTCGCGAGGCGCCGAGGTCCTGGTCGGTTCGGAGGACGTCGAGGGGGTCTTCACCCCGGGTGAACTACTGAAGATCGCCCTGGCCGCGTGCAGCGGAATGAGCAGCGACCACCCCTTGCGCAGCCGACTCGGTGACGACTACCAGGCCACCATCAGGGTGTCGGGAGCCGCCGACCGCGAGCAGGAGCGCTACCCCCTGCTCGAGGAACGCCTCGAAATCGACCTCACGGGGCTGACCGAGGCCGAGCGAGCCAAGCTGTTGACCATCGTGGAGCGGTCCATCGACAAGGTGTGCACGGTGGGACGGACGTTGAAGTCGGGTACGGAAGTGACCTTCGAGGTGGTCGACGAGCCACGATGAGCCGCTCGAGCGAAGAGCATCGGGATCCCGCGGTGGCCGAGCCTGACGTCCGTCTGTCGGCCTGGGTGCACGGACACGTCCAAGGCGTGGGGTTCCGCTGGTGGACGCGGGCGCGGGCGCTTGAGCTCGGATTGAGTGGCTTCGCCGCGAACAAGCCGGACGGGCGGGTGCACGTCGTCGCCCAGGGTTCCCGGGCGGCCTGCCAGAATCTGCTGGACCTACTGCAGGGCGGCGGGACGCCGGGCCACGTCGACGCCGTGATCGCGGACTGGTCGACCGCCGGCGACCCGATGCAGGGGTTCGCCGAACGGTAGCCACCTCGGCGGTAGGGTTGCACTTCATGCATCTCAAGAGTCTGACGCTGAAGGGCTTCAAGTCCTTCGCCTCGCCGACGACTCTGCGCTTCGAGCCGGGGATCACCTGCGTCGTCGGGCCGAACGGCTCGGGCAAGTCCAATGTGGTGGACGCGCTGACCTGGGTCATGGGCGAGCAGGGTGCCAAGACGTTGCGCGGCGGCAAGATGGAGGACGTCATCTTCGCCGGGACGTCGTCCCGGGCCCCGCTGGGCCGCGCCGAGGTGACGCTGACGATCGACAACTCCGACAACGCGCTGCCCATCGAGTACTCCGAGGTATCGATCACCCGCCGGATGTTCCGCGACGGCGCGGGGGAGTACGAGATCAACGGCAGTAGCTGCCGACTGATGGACGTCCAGGAGCTGCTCAGCGACTCCGGCATCGGCCGCGAGATGCACGTGATCGTGGGGCAGGGCAAGCTCTCGGAGATCCTCGAGTCGCGGCCAGAGGACCGGCGGGCCTTCATCGAGGAAGCTGCGGGCGTGCTCAAGCACCGCAAGCGCAAGGAGAAGGCGGTCCGCAAGCTCGACTCCATGTCGGCGAATCTGGCCCGGCTCACCGACTTGACCACCGAACTGCGCCGCCAGCTCAAACCGTTGGGGCGTCAGGCCGAGATGGCTCGGCGGGCTCAGACCATTCAGGCCGATCTGCGGGACGCGCGGCTGAGGTTGGCCGCCGATGATCTGATGACTCGTCAGACCGAGTTCAACGACACCAACCAGGCCGAGACCACACTGCGCCGCGAACACGACGAGCTCGCCACCCGGCTCGACGAAGCCGCGATGGAGTTGGCCTCGCACGAGTCGGCGGTGACGGGGCTGTCCGGACGCGCGGAGGCCGCCCAGCAGACCTGGTTCCGACTCTCGGCGTTGGCCGAGCGCATCAGTGCGACCGTGCGCATCGCGACGGAGCGGGCCCAGCTGCTCGACGCCGAGGTGGAAAACTCATCCGGGCCTGATCCGGAGGCGCTGGAGGCCGAGGCCGAACAAGTCGCCGAACACGAGCAGGAGCTGCTCGCCGAGTTGGCCGAGGCTCGGGAAATGTTGGAGGCCAACCGTTTCGAGCTCGCCGAACGGGAGCGGTTGGCCGCCGAGGCCGAGCGGGAGCATGTCGCCGCGGTGCAGGCCGAGGCCGATCGACGCGAAGGCCTGGCCCGACTGGCCGGGCAGGTGGACACGATGCGCACCCGGGTCGAGTCGATCGACGAGAGCGTCGCCCGACTTTCCGCCGGCATCGAGGACGCGGCCAATCGCACCGAGCAGGCCAAGGCCGAATTCGAGTCGGTTCAGGGCCGGGTCGGCGAACTCGACGCGGGCGAAGCCGGACTCGACGAGAACCACGACCGCTCGGTCACCGCACTGCGGTTGGCCGACGAAAGAGTCGCCGAACTGCAGGCCGGTGAGCGCAGCGCCGAACGTCAGGTCGCCTCGCTGCGCGCCCGAATCGATGCCCTCGCAGTCGGACTCGATCGCCGAGATGGTGCGGCCTGGTTGCAGAAGAACCACGGCGGCACCGGCCTGTTCGGCTCGGTCGCGAAGCTGGTTCGGGTCCGTCCTGGCTACGAAGTGGCCATCTCCGCGGTGCTGGGTTCAGCGGCCGATGCACTGGCCGCCGACGACTTCGGCGCCGCGCAGTCCGCCGTGGCGGCGCTGAAGGCCGCAGACGGCGGCCGGGCCGCCATCGTGCTCGGTGACTGGCCGGAAATCGAAGCAACACACCATGATTCGCTGCCCGACGGTGCGCTGTGGGCGACCGAGCTCGTCGACATCCCGACCCGGTTGCGCGGAGCGCTCGGGGCGCTGCTGGCCGACGTCGTGGTGGTCGGCGACCTCGCGGCCGCACTCGAGGTGGTGGCTTCCAGAACGCAGTTGAAGGCCGTCACCACCGAGGGCGACCTGGTGGGCGCCGGCTGGGTCACCGGGGGCTCGGACCGCAAGCCGAGCAGCTTGGAGATCACCTCGGAGATCGAGAAGGCCCGCTCCGAGTTGCAGGCCGCCGAACGGCAGGCCGGCGAGTTGACCGCGGCGCTGTCCGGTGCGCTCACCGAACAGGCCGCACGCCGGGACGCCGCGGAACACGCGCTGGCCGCCCTCAACGAGTCCGACGCCGCGATCGCTTCGGTCTACGAACAGTTGGGTCGACTCGGACAGGACGCTCGCGTCGCCAACGATGAATGGCAGCGGCTGATGCGTCAGCGCGAAGAACTCGAGGTGAGTCGGGCCAGCACGGTGGAGGAGCTGACCGAGCTCGAGACCCGGTTGCGCAACGCTCAAGAGTCTCCGACGTTCGAGGCCGAACCCACCGAGCGGCAGGAAATGGTGTTCGCCGCGGAAGCCGCGCGGGCGGCCGAGGTCGAGGCCCGGTTGGCCGTGCGCACCGCCGAGGAACGCGCGAACGCCGTTCGTGGCAGGGCAGATTCGCTGCGCCGCGCCGCCGCCGCCGAGCGCGAGAGCCGCTTTCGTGCCCAACGCGCACGGGAAGCCAGGGAATACGCCGCGACGGTGGCCGCGGCGGTCGCCGAATCGGGACGGCTCGTCGCGGCCAAGGTGAGCGCAGCCGTCGCGGTGGCCTCCCGGAACCGCGACGAACTGGCCACCGAACGGCGGCTTCGCGCCGAGGCGTTGACCACGGTGCGTGGGGAAGTCACCGAGCTCACCACCAGGATCGCCGCGCTGACCGACGCGCTTCACCGCGACGAGCTCGCCAAAGCCCAAGCGGCGCTTCGCATCGAGCAGCTCGAACAGCAGGCGCTCGAGCAGTTCGGAATGGCGGCCGCCGACCTGGTCGCCGAATACGGACCCGACGTCCCGTTGCCGCCGACCGAG
>JAHFVB010000189.1:0-2352 GCA_023264755.1 Mycobacterium sp.
TGCCCTTGTAACGGTCCGCGGGCTGGAGACCAGGCTCGTCCCCGAACGGGGATACGACTTGAGGTTGATCACTCCGGTTCCACTGCAGCGCAAGCCGTCGGGTGATCTGGTGCGCCTGGCGGTGCGGGTGCGGCAAGCCGTCCGGCAAGCGCGCGAGGTGCTCGACGACGTTGCCGCCGATGTCGTCATCGGTTTCGGCGGTTACGTCGCGCTGCCCGCCTACCTGGCCGCGCGGGGGACCATGTGGTCGGGACGCGACCGCGTGCCGGTCGTCATCCACGAGGCCAACGCGACCGCCGGCTGGGCGAACCGCGTCGGCGCCCGAATCGCCGAGCGCGTGCTGTCCGCCGTGCCGGATCCCGGCCTGCGCCGGGTCGAGGTGGTGGGCGTGCCGGTGCGGGAAGCCATTACGACCCTGGACCGCGCGGCGCTGCGGGCCGAGGCGCGGGCACACTTCCGGTTCTCAGACGACGCCAGGGTATTGCTGGTCTTCGGTGGCTCGCAGGGGGCGCAGTCGATCAATCGCGCCGTCGCCGCCGCCGCGAAAGACCTTGCTGCAGCCAGAATTTCCGTGCTGCACGCCCACGGACCCAAGAACGTGCTCGACCTTCGGGAGCCCGAGCCCGGTGAGCCGCCGTACGTGGCCGTGCCCTATCTGAGCCGGATGGACCTCGCCTACGCCGCGGCCGATCTGGCGATCTGCCGATCGGGCGCGATGACGGTGGCCGAGGTCACCGCCGTCGGGCTGCCCGCGGTCTACGTGCCGCTGCCGATCGGCAACGGCGAGCAGCGGCTCAACGCCCTTCCGGTGGTGGAGGCGGGTGGTGGTCTGCTGGTCTCCGACGCAGAACTGACCCCGGCGTTCGTCGCCGGCCCGGTGTGCGAGCTGCTGCGCGACGATCGGGCACTGAGTGCCATGACCACGGCGGCGATGCTGGCCGGGCATCGGGATGCGGCGCAGCGCGTGGCCAGGGTCGCACTCGACGTCGCGGCCGAATTCCTGGGGCGGCGCCGATGAGCAACCTGACGTTGCCCGCCGACCTGCAGCGGGTGCACATGGTGGGGATCGGGGGCGCCGGGATGTCGGGAATCGCCCGCATCCTGCTCGACCGTGGGGGCTTGGTATCGGGTTCCGATGCGAAGGAGTCGCGCGGGGTGGCTGCCCTGCGCGCCCGCGGCGCCTCTATCCGAATCGGGCACGACGCGTCGGCGCTCGACGAACTACCCGGCGGACCGACCGTCGTGGTCAGCACGCAGGCCGCCATCCCGCAGGACAACCCGGAGCTCGTCGAAGCCCGGCGCCGGGGCATCCCCGTGGTCATGCGGCCCGTCGTGCTGGCGAAGCTGATGGCGGACTACACCACGGTGATGGTGACCGGCACCCACGGGAAGACCACGACGACGTCGATGATCGTCGTGGCGTTGCAGCGCAGCGGCTTCGACCCGTCCTTCGCCGTCGGCGGCGACCTCGGGCAAGCGGGCACGAACGCCCACCACGGCAGCGGCACGACGTTCGTCGCCGAAGCCGACGAGAGCGACGGATCCCTGCTCGAGTACTCACCCGACATCGCGGTGGTGACCAACGTCGAGGCGGACCACCTGGACTTCTTCGGCACCGAGCAGGCCTACGCGGCGGTGTTCGACCAGTTCGTGGCGAAACTGCGCCCCGGCGGCGCGCTGGTGGTGTGCGTGGACGATCCGGGGGCGGCGGCGCTCGCGGAGCGCTCGGCCGAGCGCGGTGTCCGGGTGCTGCGTTACGGTAGCGGCGAGGACCCGAATCTCGCTGGCGCGCTTCTCAATTGGGAGCAGCAGGGCACCGGCGGCGTCGCGACCATCCACCTCGCGGGCATGCCGCATGCGCATGGGCTGCGGCTCGCAGTGCCCGGACGTCACATGGCCCTCAACGCGGTGGCCGCGGCGGTCGCTGCCGTCGAGGCGGGTGCGGACGTGGACGCGGTGTTGAACGGGCTCGCCGGTTTCGAGGGGACGCGCCGCAGGTTCGAGGCGGTGGGTACGGCCGCCGGCGTGCGCGTCTTCGACGACTACGCCCATCATCCGACGGAGGTGAAGGTCAACCTCGAGGCGCTGCGCGCCGTTGCGGGGGAGGGCCGGTCGATCGCGGTGTTCCAGCCGCACCTGTACTCACGCACGCAGACGTTCGCCCGCGAGTTCGGCCAGGCTCTTGGCGGCGCGGACGTGGTGTTCGTGCTCGACGTGTACGCGGCGCGGGAGCAGCCGATGGCGGGGGTCAGCGGGGCCAGCGTCGCCGAACACGTCGAGGTGCCCGTGCACTACGTTCCCGATTTCTCCGCGGTGGCCGATCGAGTCGCCGCCGTGGCTCGCCCCGGTGAC
>JAHFVB010000189.1:2362-2863 GCA_023264755.1 Mycobacterium sp.
GTCGTCACGATGGGCGCAGGTGACGTCACCCTGCTCGGACAGGAGATCCTGACGGCGTTGCAGACCAGGGCTGCCTCGCGATGACCGGGCCGACGGATGCCGACGAGGCGCCCGAACCCCAGCTGGAAGCCGAACCGGGGCCCGACGCCGACACCGACACCGGTGCGGCCGAACCGGCCGAACCGGCCGAGTCATCCGACGCCGAAGCGGATTTCGAGGGACCGCGCCGGAAGGCACGTCGCGAACGCGAGGAGCGCCGCGCCGCTCAGGCCAGGGCCGTTGCCATCGAGGAGGCGCGGCGCGCGGCCAAGCGTCGGGTCGACGGGCAGGCCGCCACGCCACCGAAAGCGCCTGCGCGCGGGCTGGTTCGGGGGCTGAAGCTGCTGCTGTGGGCGGCGGGGATCAGCATCGTGGTCGTGGCCGTCGGGCTGTTGTTGTACTTCACGCCGATCATGGCCGCCAGGTCGACGGTGATCAGCGGGCTCGTCGCCATCACTCAGG
>JAHFVB010000189.1:2873-8696 GCA_023264755.1 Mycobacterium sp.
GGCCGCGGTGAAGCCCGACACTCCGCTGCTGCAGATCGACACCGATGCCGTCGCCGAGCGCGTCGCCACCATTCGCCGGGTGGCGAGCGCACGCGTACAGCGCGAGTACCCCTCGACGTTGCGCATCACGATCACCGAACGCGTGCCCGTCGTCGCCAAGGACTATCCCGACGGCCCGCACCTCTTCGACCGTGACGGCGTCGACTTCGCCTCTGCGCCACCGCCGCCGGGGTTGCCCTACCTCGATGCCGATCACCCCGGTCCGAGTGATCCGCCGACCAAGGCCGCGCTGGAGGTGCTCACGGCGCTGCGGCCCGAGGTGTTCAGTCAGGTCAGTCGCATCGCGGCTCCGTCGGTGGCGGGTGTCACGTTGACCCTGAACGACGGTCGCGAGGTGATTTGGGGTACCACGGACCGAACCGAGGAGAAGGCGCTCAAGCTCGGGGCGCTGCTGACTCAGCCAGGTACCACCTACGACGTATCCAGTCCGGATTTGCCAACGGTCAGATAGCACTCGGGCGCGAGATCGGCGCAGAAATGCCGGGATTCGTCGGCGCGCCTGCGTGGCTAGCCCGGTTCGTCGCCCTACCGTTCTGTTTGCGCGGATCTACCTGACATAACTCTAAGCCTATGGTTGAGGTTGAGGGTTTGCAGGGGATCCGCTCCACACACGCACTCAGGGAGAAAGGCGACCGCTGATGAGCGCTTGCGCGAAGAAGGGACGATGATGACGCCCCCGCACAACTATCTCGCCGTCATCAAAGTCGTCGGCATCGGCGGCGGCGGCGTCAACGCCGTCAACCGGATGATCGAGCAAGGTCTCAAGGGTGTCGAGTTCATCGCCATCAACACCGACGCGCAAGCGCTGTTGATGAGTGATGCCGATGTCAAGCTCGACGTCGGGCGCGACTCCACCAGGGGGCTTGGTGCAGGGGCCGATCCCGAAGTCGGCCGCAAGGCCGCCGAGGACGCCAAGGACGACATCGAGGAGCTGCTCCGCGGCGCCGACATGGTGTTCGTCACCGCGGGCGAGGGCGGCGGCACGGGCACCGGCGGTGCACCCGTCGTCGCCAACATCGCTCGCAAGCTCGGTGCGCTGACCGTCGGCGTGGTGACGCGACCGTTCTCCTTCGAGGGCAAGCGGCGGTCGAACCAGGCCGAGCTCGGCATCGGGGCGCTGCGGGAAAGCTGCGACACCCTCATCGTGATCCCCAACGACCGGCTGCTTCAGATGGGTGACGCCGCCGTGTCGCTGATGGACGCGTTCCGCAGCGCCGACGAAGTGCTGCTCAACGGTGTGCAGGGCATCACCGACCTCATCACCACGCCCGGTCTGATCAACGTCGACTTCGCCGACGTCAAGGGCATCATGTCCGGAGCCGGGACCGCACTCATGGGCATCGGCGCAGCGCGTGGCGACGGTCGGGCGCTCAAGGCGGCCGAGATCGCCATCAACTCCCCGCTTCTGGAGCAGTCGATGGAAGGCGCCCAGGGCGTGCTGATGTCGGTAGCCGGCGGTAGCGACCTCGGGCTGTTCGAGATCAACGAAGCCGCCTCGCTGGTTCAGGACGCCGCACATCCGGAAGCCAACATCATCTTCGGCACGGTCATCGACGACTCGCTGGGCGACGAGGTCCGCGTCACCGTGATCGCGGCGGGCTTCGACGCCACCGGCCCGAGCCGCAAGCCGGTCGTCGGAGCGGGTCCGGCCATCAGGCCGGGCATCGCCGGCAAGGTGACCTCGCCGGTGTTCGAACCGGTCGACGCGGCGAGCGTGCCGTTGCACACCAACGGCGCGACGGTCAGCATCGGTGGTGGCGGAGACGACGATGACGACGTCGACGTGCCGCCGTTCATGCGGCACTGAGCTCACGCCGGTCGAGCCGATCATCGGATCGCGATACTGAACACGTGAGCATCCGAATCCGACGCATTACGACGACCCGGGTGGGCGGGGTCTCGGCACCACCGTTCGACTCGTTCAACCTCGGCGACCACGTGGGAGACGATCCGGTCGCCGTCGCCGCCAATCGGCGGCGGTTGGCCACGGTCACCGGGCTTGGCGACGACGGACTGGTGTGGATGAACCAGGTTCACGGCGACCACGTCGCCGTGGTGGACGGCCCAGGTCCAGCGCTCGCCGAAACCGACGGATTGGTGACGACGAAACCACGATTGGCGCTGGCCGTGGTAACTGCCGATTGTGTTCCGGTATTAATGGCCGATGCGCGCGCGGGGGTGATCGGTGCCGTGCACGCGGGTCGGGTCGGTGCGCAGAAGGGCATCGTCACCAAGGCCGTGGAGACGATGCTGGCCCAAGGGGCCCATGTCGAGGACATCTCGGTGCTGCTGGGGCCCGCGGTGAGCGGGCGCAATTACGAGGTGCCGGAGGCGATGGCTGCGGAGGTCGAGGCGGCCTTGCCCGGCAGTCGGACCACCACTGCTCGCGGTACCGCCGGACTGGACTTGCGGGCCGGAATTGCAAGACAGTTAAGGGATTTGGGCGTGGGTGCGATCGATTCCGACCCCCGGTGCACCGTCGATGACCGCAACCTCTTCAGTCATCGGCGGGAGGCGCCGACCGGACGGCTGGCGGCCCTGGTGTGGATGGCATGACCGCGTCGCGGGCAGCCGAACTCGCCGAGTCGCTGGCCGCGCTTCGGAGCCGCCTGGAGGCGGCCGCACGGGCGGCGGGACGCGCGGTCGAAGAAATTGAATTGTTGCCCGTTACGAAATTCTTTCCGGCGTCCGATGTAATCGAATTGCACCGGCTTGGGTGCAATGAATTCGGCGAATCGCGGGAACAGGAAGCGGCGAAGAAGATCGCCGAAGTTTCGGCATATCTGGCTAACGAAGGGTCGTCGGCGCGAATTCGCTGGCACATGATCGGGCGGGTCCAGCGCAACAAGGCGCGGGCGATCGCGGGCTGGGCGGACACCGTTCACGCCGTGGACGGCGTCGCCTTGGCCGCGGCCCTGGGCCGGGCTGCGACCGCGGCGCTCGACGATGGCCGACGCACCGATCCGCTGAACGTCTACGTGCAAGTGAGCCTCGACGGAGATCCCGCCCGGGGCGGGGTGGACATCGGCCGGCCCGAATTGGTGGACGAGGTGTGCGCCGCCGTGGCGGGCGCGAGCGGGCTCGAATTGGTTGGCCTGATGGGCATTCCACCGCTGGGGGCGCAGCCCGGCGCCGCGTTCGCACGTTTGGAGACCGAGCGCGAGCGGGTACAGACGGCTTACCAGCAACGCCTCGGTCTCTCGGCGGGCATGTCGAGCGACCTCGAGGCGGCGGTCGAACACGGATCCACATGTGTGCGTGTCGGAACCGCGCTTATGGGACAACGACCGTTAACGTCACCATGAGAAGTCACTCCAGTCACACCTTCATCACAGGCAACACCTCCACGGTCATCAGAAGGGTCATCCGATGAGCACATTGCATAAGGTCAAGGCCTACTTCGGTATGGCACCGATGGACGACTACGACGACGAGTACTACGAGGACGAGGACCGTTCGTCACGGCCCTACGCCCGCCGGGGACGCGAAGAGCGGTTCGAAGAAGACGGCTACCCCCGCGGCGAAGGCCGTGGCTACGACGAGCGTGCCGGTAGCCGCGAGTTCGAGCGGGAGTTCGGTCGCGAAATGGAAGGCGCCGCAGCGGGTTACCGCCCCGGCTATGCCGAGGAGCCGGGTTTCCGCGGCCGGCGGGAATTCGAGCGGCCGCGCTTCAACCCGATGCGCACCCCGACCCGCGGCGCGGTAGCCATGGAGCCGCGTCGGATGGCCGAGCTATTCGAGGCGGGCAGCCCACTGGCGAAGATCACCACGCTGCGGCCCAAGGATTACAGCGAGGCCCGCACCATCGGCGAACGCTTCCGCGACGGCACGCCCGTCATCATGGACCTGGTCACGATGGACAACGCCGACGCCAAGCGGCTGGTCGACTTCGCCGCCGGACTCGCGTTCGCGCTGCGTGGCTCGTTCGACAAGGTTGCGACGAAGGTGTTCCTGCTCTCACCCGCGGACGTCGACGTCACGGCCGACGAGCGCAAGCGCATCGCCGAAGCCGGTTTCTACGCGTATCAGTAGTTCGGGCGGGCTGGGGTCGGCCAGGTAGGCTGACGACGAATCGGTCGGCGCTCGCCGACCTCGTGCACGTGCCACATCTGCCTGGAGTGAGGTCACCCGGTTGCCCCTGTTCTTCGAAATCTTGGGCTTCGTGCTGTTCGTCTTCTGGCTGCTGCTCATCGCGCGGGTGGTCGTCGAGTTCATCCGCTCGTTCAGCCGCGACTGGCAACCCAGGGGCGCGACGGTCACGATCCTCGAGATCATGCTCACCCTGACCGACCCTCCAGTGAAGCTGCTGCGCAGGCTGATTCCCCCGCTCACGATAGGTGCGGTGCGGTTCGACCTGTCCATCATGGTGCTGCTGCTGGCGGCCTTCATCGGTATGCAGTTGGCGTTCCAAGCCGCCAATGCCTGACACTGCAAGCGCGGTTTGCCGAGAGTCGTATTCGCCTGTGAAGTTTGAAATTCGCTCTTAATTCTGTACCTCTACTGCAACCGTAGGGTCTGTTGTGACAGGATGGACGCCAGTTACTTCCACATGGCTTTACACTTTGAGACCGGTACACGGTCCAGACTCCAAGGGGGCAGACAATGCCGCTTACACCTGCCGACGTCCACAACGTCGCATTTAGCAAGCCGCCGATCGGCAAGCGTGGTTACAACGAAGACGAAGTGGACGCGTTCCTCGATCTGGTCGAGAACGAACTGCAGCGGCTGATCGAGGAGAACGCCGACCTTCGTCAGCGGGTTTCCGAACTCGATCAGGAGCTCGCCACCGCCCGCGCCGGCGGCGGCGCACAGCCGACGCAGTCGATCCCCGCTTATCAGCCGCCTGCGCCCGAGCCCGAGCCGGTCCACGTGCCGCCACCCGCTCCGGTGTACGAGGCGCCCCCGCAGCCCGTCGCGCCGCCCAGCGAGGAATCGCACGTCAAGGCCGCCAAGATCCTCGGTCTGGCCCAGGACACCGCGGACCGCCTGACCAACACCGCCAAGGCCGAGTCGGACAAGATGCTCGCCGACGCCCGCGCCCAGGCCGACGCGATGGTCAGCGAGGCCAAGCACACCGCGGAGACCACGCTGGCCGACGCCAAGCAGCGCGCCGACGCGCTGCTGGCCGACGCCGAGGCCCGTTCGTCGACGCAACTGCGCCAGGCGCAGGAGAAGGCCGATGCCCTGCAGGCAGACGCCGAGCGCAAGCACTCCGAGATCATGGGCACCATCAACCAGCAGCGCACGGTGCTGGAGGGTCGGCTCGAACAGCTGCGCACGTTCGAGCGGGAATACCGGACCCGGCTCAAGACCTACCTGGAGTCCCAGCTCGAAGAGCTCGGTCAGCGCGGTTCGGCTGCACCGGTCGACTCGACCGCGAACAACGACGGCGGCGGGTTCAATCAGTTCAACCGGGGAAACAACTGAGCGGCTGATTGATGCTCATCGTTGCGCTAGTACTCGCCGTCATCGGGCTCGCCGCATTGGTGACCGCGGTGGTCACCAGCAACGAGCTGATCGCTTGGGTCTGCATCGGTGCCAGCGTCATCGGCGTCCTGCTGCTCATCGTCGACGCGGTGCGGGAGCGCTCGCGTAACGACACCGCCGACGACGCTGCGGATGACGCCGCCACCGCTGGCACGGCGGACGTCGACGAGTCCGCCAAGGAGACCGAGCCCTGCGAAGCGGCCGAGGATTATCCCGAGGAACCCGCCACCGAGGTGAGCGAGACCGCTGCAGAGCCCTCCGAAGAGGTCGCGGCGG
>JAHFVB010000190.1 GCA_023264755.1 Mycobacterium sp.
AAGAAGAGCCGACGCCGCTAACCCGAGGAGACCTTGCTGTGGCATTCCCCAGGCATCGTCCTCGTCGCCTGCGGTCCAGTCCGGCGATGCGTCGGCTGGTTGCGCAGACGTCCTTGGAGCCAAGGCATTTGGTGCTTCCGATGTTCGTCGCGGACGGCCTCGACGAGCCGAGGCCCATCGCGTCGATGCCCGGGGTGGTGCAGCACACCCGCGATTCACTGTTGCGCGCCGCAACGGCCGCCGTCGAGGCGGGGGTGGGCGGACTCATGGTCTTCGGGGTTCCGCGCGACGAGGACAAGGACGCCACGGGCTCGGTCGGTGTGTCCGAGGACGGCATCCTCAACGTGGCGCTGCGCGACCTCGCCAAGGAGCTCGGCACCGACACCGTGTTGATGGCCGACACCTGCCTGGACGAATTCACCGACCACGGACATTGCGGCGTGCTGGACGCGACGGGTCGTGTCGACAACGACGCCACCAACGCTCGCTATGTGGAACTTGCCGTGGCTCAGGCTAATTCGGGTGTGCACGTCGTCGGGCCCAGCGGGATGATGGACGGTCAGGTGGCCGCCATCCGCGACGGCCTCGACGCGGCCGGCCACGTCGACGTGGCCATCCTGGCGTACGCGGCGAAGTTCGCCTCGGGTTTCTACGGCCCCTTCCGGGAGGCGGTCGGCTCCAGCCTGCAGGGCGATCGGCGCACCTACCAACAGGATTCGGGCAATGCGCGGGAGGCGCTTCACGAGGTCGAACTCGACATCGCCGAGGGCGCCGACATGGTGATGGTCAAGCCCGCGATGGCCTATCTGGACATCGTGCGCGCCGCTGCCGAGCGTTCCCCCGTGCCGGTCGCGGCCTACCAGGTCTCCGGCGAGTACGCGATGATCTGCGCAGCCGCTGACAACGGCTGGGTGGACCTGCGCGCCGTCGCATTGGAGACACTGACCAGCATCCGGCGGGCAGGTGCCGACATCGTGCTTACCTACTGGGCCGCCGATGTCGCCGGGTGGTTGGCATGAGGGTTCTTCGGGCTCATTGGGCCGCCGACGTCGTCGACTGGCTGGCGTGAGCGCACCGACCGGCCTTCCGGAAGAGGTGGCCACCGGCTTTTGGATGTGGGTGATCGCGCTACCCCTGCTGCTCACTGGTTACGTCGTCGGCGCGCTGACGACGCCGAGTCCGACCCCGGCGTGGCTGGTGTACGCGTCGACGGCGTGGTTCGTGGCGGTCGTCGGGCCCATCGTGCTGACGTTCTTGATCCTGATGCGGTGCGGCTATCGGTGGGCGCGTTCGGTGCTCACCGGCGGCGGGGCCGCGTCGATGGTCTACGTCTGCTCGCATCTGTTCCGCATCGAAGCACCGCCCGTCGTGGCGGTGGCGTACGCGGCGACGACGATCGTGGGGACCGTGCTGATCATCGGCGGTGCCGTCCTGCTGCACCGCAAAGCAGCCCACGCCTACCTGGTGCGCTGAGACGTTAGGCTGGCCCGATCATGACTGCTCCGCCGCCAGTGCCATCGACCCGGCCCAGGCCCGTCCAAATCGCATTCTGGACGTCCATTGCGGGCGCCGTCTTGCTCTTCGTGGGCGGCATGTTGGCAATTACCAGAACGTATCCAGAGCTTCGTAGCGCCTTCGCCGCTTCGACCACCGACGACCAGGTGCATCAAGCCCTGACCATGCACCGCGGTGCCGGCGTGATCTACCTCGTCGCCGGGGCGGCCTTGGCTCTCTTGGCCGGGCGGACTCGCAACGGCGATGTGCGGTACCGGCGGGCGCTGGTGGCGTTGAGCGTGGTCATCGTGGTGATGCTCGCGGTGGCGACGGTATTCCTGCGCATCGTCCTGGAACTACCTGCGGTGTTGGCCGTGATACCGGTCGCGGTGGGTGCCACGCTGTTTACCCGGCCGGCTGTCGCCGACTGGTTCGCCGGCTCCCAGGAGCGGACCGATGGATGACGTCGTGACCGACGAGATTCTGTTCCACGAACCCGGGTCGACCTGGTGGTGGCTGCTGGTCGGCCCAGCGTCGGCAGCCACCATGATCTTCATTCAGATGTCCTCGGGGTTGGGCTTCCAGCCGTTGGTGCCCGCGATCTTCTTCGTGTTGGTGACGGGATTTTTGGCCATTCAGGTTAAGGCGGCCCGCATCCACACCTCCGTCGAGCTCACCCCGACGTACTTGCGCGAAGGCACGGAAACCCTGCTGATCCACGAAATCCTGCAGGTGTATCCGCCCGCGTCGGGCTCGGAGGCGCCCAAGTGGCAATCCGCCCGCGCGCTGGGCGAGCTGACGGGCGTCCCGCGCCGCCGGACCGGAATCGGGCTCAAGCTCAGCAACGACCGGACGGCCCAGGCCTGGGCCCGCAAGCATCAGCAGCTGCGGGCCGAGCTGACCGCACTGGTCGAACGGCGGTCGTCGTGAGGAACCGGATGTTGGCGCTCGTCCAGTTGGTGCTGGCCGGCGCGGCGGCGGCGGGGGCCGGGCTGGCGTGGGTGGCGGCCGGTTCCCTCGAGGTGGCGGCACCGGTGCTCGAGGGTGAGCCGTCGAAGTCGTCCATGGTGTACAACCCGGGTTTGATCGCGTTGGCGCTGATCCTGGCCACCGGGGCAGGCCTGCTGGCGGTCTCCGGGCTGGTCCGGTTGCGCGCTCGCTGAGCGAGTCCTTCGGTTGATCGACGTGAACCCGGTCACACGCGCTTGGTACAGAGTGCGAAATTTGTAACACTGTTGCACATGACCGAACTGCACGAGCGTCCCCAGCAGACCGATGCACTGCCACTGGGCCCGGAGTCGCTGGTGTGGAAGTACTTCGGGGACAACCGCATGTACCTGATCGGGCCCCGGCCCGCAGTGCTGCAGAACATGCTCGCCCAACTCGGGCAGGGCGTGCTGGACCACTCGGTGTTCTTCGCCGACACCGCAGCGCGGGTCAAGCGGTCGATCCCGCCGATCATGATGACCGTCTACGGTGCCGAGGACGACGGCGAGGGCATCAAGGTCAGGGACTTCCATCGCGACATCAAGGGCGACATGCCGGACGGCAGCCGCTACCACGCGCTGGATCCCGAAACCTACTACTGGGCGCATGCCACGTTCGTCGAGCAGGTGCTGTACTTCGCCGACACGTTCGTCAAGCGATTGACCGACGAGGAGAAGGAGCGCATCTACCTCGAGTCCAAGACGTGGTACCGCCGCTACGGCGTCAGCGACCGGCCGATGCCTGCCGACTACGCTGGCTTCCAACGCTATTGGGACAAGATGATGGATGACATCATCGTCGCCCATCCCATCGCCAAGTATGGAGTCGGCTACGTGACCAAGGGCTTCCCCCGCCCGAAGGCGATGTCGCCCCTGGCGTGGAAGCTGATTGCGCCGGTGTTCAACCCGGTGGCGGCGTTCCTCACCACCGGAGGCATGCCGCCGCGGGCCCGTGATCTGCTCGGTCTGCCGTGGAACGCCCGCAAGGAGCGCGCATACCAGACGTTCGCAGCGTTCTGGCGGTCCAAGCCGGTCAACTGGGTGTGGGATCGGCTTCCGATGACCGTGCGCTACAACAAGTTTGCCCAGACGGGCTATGGCCGGGGCTGACGCGGGTGCGGCCATTCTCGATGCCGCCCTCGTCGAGTTCGAACGACACGGGATCCACCGCGTCGCCCTGGAGGACGTCGCCCGCCGAGCGGGCGTCAGCCGCACCACGATCTACCGCCGTTTCGCCAACCGCGACGAGTTGGTCGCCGCGGTCATCGAACGCGAGAACGTGGCGTTCTTCGCCGACATCGCTGCGGAGCTGAAGAACGCGGGGCCGCAATCGAATTACTACGTCGAGGCGTTCACGTCGTCGATACTGAGATTCCGTCGGCACCGGGTCTTGAACCAGCTGGTCATCGACGAGCCGGCCCTGATGCTGGCTCAGGCCAGGCGTCACTACGGCACGGCGATCGAGCGGATGTCCGAGGCCCTGCGGGTGATCTTCCCGCCGGGGTTCGCCGACCGAATCGGGGAGCAGACCGTCATCGAGCTCGCCGACACCATCCTGCGCTACGCCCTGATGGCGCTGATGCTGCCGAGCATGCAGCCCTTGGACACCGCCGACGACATTCGGGCGTTCGCCGCCGAACACTTTCTCCCGAGCCTGCCGGCCGCGCTGCGAGCGGTGTCGGTCTAGCTCGCGATTGTTTGGTAGCTCACACTTTCGGGCAGCCCTCGAACATGGCAAACGACGAGCAGGGCACCATTCCGAAGCCGGAAGTCACCGATGAGCACCGCGAACAGGCCAAGGAGATGGCCAAGGCCTACCAGGACGATCGGCCGACCGTCGCGCTACCGGGCACGTCGAACACCGTGACGGGGCAGGCCGTCTCCGAGTGGATCGACGAGGACGGCAACCCCAAGTTCGGCGAGGTCAAGGAGGGCGAGGGCGTCAAGCGTGAGGACGTCATGGGCGTCCGCGAGAAGGGCATGTCCGACGAGGGGAAATGACCAGGGCTGACCCACGAATGACCCAACGAATGACCCAACGAATGACCCACGAATGACTACGCCGCCGATGACGCGCTTCTAGGGTGGAGTCCGTGACGCCCTTGGCACGCATCGCGCCGTCCTTCGTCGCCATGGCCCATTCGATCGTGTGGGCCTCGGTGGCGACGGTCGACCGGGATGGCCGGCCGCGCAGCCGCATCCTGCATCCGATCTGGGAGTGGGACGGGACCGATCTGGTGGGCTGGGTGGCCACCGTTCCCACGCCGATCAAACGGGCGCACCTGCACGCGCATCCGGAAGTCTCGGTGAGCTACTGGACCACCACCCACGACACCTGCAGCGCCGAATGCACGGCTCAGTTGTACGTCGATGACGAGACACGAAAGTCGTTGTGGGACAAGTTCGCCAATGCACCAGAGCCTGTCGGCTACGACCCCATCGTCATTCCGATGTGGAGTGGCGGCCCCACCTCGGAGCAGTTTGCCGCTCTGCGGCTGAGCCCCTATCGACTGCGGGTGATGCCCGGGACGGTGATGACCAAGGGCGACGGTGAAGTACTCACCTGGCACCGCGGGCACCAAGAATCCCCGTAGTTGGGGCTCCCCGTAGCCTGCGTCAGGCCCAAGGCAAGAACACGGCTTCGTCCAAGGCCGAGCTGCGCGGGCGAGCCCTACGGGGTCGAGAAGAAGGATCCCCACGCGTAGCCGTCCCCGTTGGGGACGTTCGAGCCCGTGACGTGGCACCAGTCGTTCTGCGGGCAGCCACCGCCCTTGACGAGGTTGACCTGGGTGCCCTTGGTGAGGAAGCCCATCTTGAACCGGTCGTCGCCGCCGGGTTTGGAGTAGACGTCCACGTCGTCGGTCACCGTCGCCGTGCCGCCGTTGGTGGAACTGGTGCACTTGACCGAACCGTTGTCGGACTTCCAGCTGAGCTGGGGCTTGGAGTACTGGATCCAGCCGGTGACGCCGCCCTCGTTCGTGATTTCGCCCTCGTAGGTCTCACCCTTGGCGCCGGCGTAGTTCGGGGTGACGGTGAAGCTGATGTGATAGCTCTTGATCGCGCCACTGGCGGACCCGTAGGTGGTGTCCAGCCCGGTGGGGTTGTCCAGTGTCAGGTAGACGTTCCCCATCCCGGAGATCGTGCTCCCGTTGGCTCCCACCACCGTCGCCTTGCCGTCGGAGCGATGCGCGATCAGGCGATCCCCCGTGAACGAGCAGATGTTCGATGGCGGCGCTGCTGGAAGTGCAGGAGTTGCCCCGGCCTGCGTCGGCGTCACCAGGACACTGCCTGCGCAGATAGCCGCCGCGCCGGCCAGCACTCCCATCCGGCCGCCCCGATTCACCTTGTACTTCGTCATGTCGTCCCCCTCGTGGTCCTTCCGATGAAAAATTCCTATCGGGTGAACGGTATGCACCCACCGGCCGCCGACACATCGGGTGTTTCCCTATCTCTGGGAGTTTCCTGACAACCCGCTGGGCCGGCCACGAGCCATGCTCCTACACCCTGTAGTTGACGCCGCAGACCCTGCTGGGACACTGGAGCCCATGCGTGCTGACACATCGGCGCGGCTGTTCGCCGAAGCCGCCGCGGTCATCCCTGGCGGGGTGAACTCGCCGGTCCGGGCCTTCAGTTCCGTCGGCGGCACACCGCGCTTCATCACCAAGGCCAATGGGTGCTGGCTCACCGATGCCGACGACAACCACTACGTCGACCTGGTCTGCTCGTGGGGACCGATGCTGCTGGGCCACGCCCACCCGGCGATCGTGGAGGCCGTGCAGCGGGTGGCCGCCGACGGCCTGAGCTTCGGGGCGCCGACGCCCGCCGAGACCGACCTCGCGCGCGAGCTCATCGGGCGGGTCGACCCCGTCGAACGAGTCCGGTTCGTCAACTCGGGCACCGAGGCCACCATGAGCGCCATCCGGCTGGCCCGCGGCTTCACCGGTCGCGCCAAGATCGTCAAGTTCTCCGGCTGCTACCACGGGCACAGTGATGCGCTGCTGGCCGACGCCGGTTCGGGTGTCGCGACGTTGGGCCTACCGTCCTCTCCCGGGGTCACCGGTGCGGCCGCCGCCGACACGATCGTGTTGCCATACAACGACATCGCGGCAGTCGAGGCGACCTTCGCCGAGTTGGGTAGCGACATCGCCTGTGTCATCACCGAAGCCGCCGCCGGCAACATGGGCACCGTCGCTCCACTGCCCGGGTTCAACGCCGCGCTGCGTCGGGTTACCGCCCAGCACGGCGCGCTGCTGATAATCGACGAGGTGATGACGGGCTTCCGGGTGAGCCGAGCCGGCTGGTACGGCGTCGATCCGGTGGACGCCGATCTGTTCACGTTCGGCAAGGTCATGAGTGGTGGGCTGCCCGCCGCGGCGTTTGGAGGGCGGGCCGAGGTGATGGAGCGGCTGGCCCCGCTGGGCCCGGTGTACCAGGCCGGCACGCTGTCCGGAAACCCCGTCGCGATGGCCGCCGGGCTGGCCACGTTGCGGGCCGCCGATGCCTCCGTCTACGCCGCCGTGGACGCCAACGCCGACAAGCTGGCCGGGCTTTTTACTGCGGCGTTGACCGAAGCCGGTGTCGCACATCGAGTTTCGCGGGCCGGCAACATGCTCAGTGTGTTCTTCTCGGACCAGCCGGTGGTCGACTTCGCCACCGCGCGAGCCACCGAGACGTGGCGCTTCCCGGCGTTCTTCCACGCCTTGTTGGACGCCGGCATCTACCCGCCGTGCAGTGCATTCGAGACGTGGTTCGTCTCCAGCGCCTTGACCGACGACGCGTTCGAGCGCATCGCGACCGCCTTGCCCGCGGCCGCCCGGGCCGCCGCCGAAGCAGTGGAACCGGAAGCCCGATGACCGACGAGGCTGCTACGCCGGTAAAGACGAAGGTGCACGTGATGCGCCACGGCGAGGTGCACAATCCGGACCAGATCCTCTACGGGCGACTGCCCGACTTCCACCTCTCCGAGAAGGGCCGCGCGCAGGCGCAGCGGGTGGCGGATTGGCTGGCCGATCGTGACATCAGCTACGTCGTCGCCTCCCCGCTGGAGCGGGCGCAGGAGACCGCCACACCCATCGCCGCGACACACGGGCTACCGGTCGATACCGACGTGGAACTCATCGAGTCGCTGAACGTCTTCGAGGGCGAACGGGTTTCGCCGGGCGACGGCGCCCTGCGAAACCCACGCAACTGGTGGCATCTGCGCAATCCGCGTACACCGTCCTGGGGTGAGCCGTACGTACAGATCGCCACGCGCATGCAGGCGGCGTTGCACCGGGCCAGGGCCAAGGCCAGTGGTCACGAGGCAGTCTGCGTCAGCCACCAGCTTCCGGTGGCGACGTTGCGCCGTGCCCTGACCGGGCAGCCCCTGCCTCACCTGCCGACCGCGGCCAACCGGATGTGCACCCACGCGTCGGTGACCTCCTTCTACTTTCACGACGACGAGGTCGTCGGATGGAGTTATGCGGAGCTTGCGGGCCAGTGAAGTGGTTCGTCGTCGCGTCGTCGGTGCTCTTGGTGGTCCTCGCCGGGTGCTCGACGGGTGACGACGCCGTCGCGCAGGGCGGCACCTTCGAGTTCGTCGCGCCCGGCGGTAAGACCGACATCACCTACGATCCGCCCGACAGTCGCCACCGGCCCGGTCCGATCACCGGACCCGAGCTCACCGATCCGGCCAAGACGGTCTCGTTGGACGACTTCGCGGGCCAGGTGGTGGTCATCAACGTATGGGGGCAGTGGTGCGGTCCGTGCCGGTCGGAGATCACGGAGTTGCAGAAGGTCTACGAGGCCACGCGCGGGCTGGGTGTGGCATTCCTCGGCATCGACGTGCGGGACAACAACCGTGACGCCGCAGTCGATTTCGTGGTCGACCGCAAGGTGACGTTCCCGTCGATCTACGACCCGGCGATGCGCACGATGATTGCGTTCGGCGGTCGGTACCCGACCACCGTCATCCCGTCCACCGTCGTGTTGGATCGCCAGCATCGCGTCGCGGCGGTGTTCCTGCGCGAGCTGCTCGTCCAGGATCTGCAGCCGCTGGTGGAACGGCTGGCTGCCGAGAAGTGAGCGACGAGAAGTGAACCCCGCCGCATGACCGTGCTCGCCGCCACTTTGGACGAGGTCGACCAGCTGATGTCGGCTGGGCCGTTGGCGCTGGCCTTCTGCGTCAGCGCGCTGGCAGGGTTGGTGTCATTCGCCTACCCGTGTG
>JAHFVB010000191.1 GCA_023264755.1 Mycobacterium sp.
TCGATGTCGTTGGTGACCCGGCTGAGCACCTCGCCGCGCTGGCGGGAGTCGAAATAGGACAACGGAAGCCGGTGCACCTTGTCCTCGACGTCGGACCGCAGCGCGACCATGGTGCGTTGCACGGTGACGTTGAGTAGCCGGGCTTGCAGCCAAATCATCAGGGCGGCAATCAGATAGAGCCCGAGGGCCAATAGCAGCGTCCGGCCGATGGCGTCGAAGTCGACACCTCGGCCTGGGACGACGTTCATGCCCGACAGCAGGTCGGCGAAGCTGTCGTCGCCCCTGGCGCGGGCCGCGTCGATGGCTTGTGCCTTGGTGGTCCCGGCTGGGAGTTCGCGTCCGATCACCCCGTTGAACAGCAGGTCGGTTGCGTGGCCGAGCACTCGCGGCCCGATCACCCCGATCGCGATTCCGCCGACACCGAGCAACAGCACGATTGCGGTGAGTCCACGTTGCGGCGTGAGTCGCTTCACCAATCGCATTGCCGAGCCGCGGAAGTCGCGGGACCGCTGGGTGGCGGGGTCGGCCGCTGGGGGTGGCCGGCGGCCCATCGGCCCGGTCATGGCGCCGCTCCCACGGACTGGGAGTCCGCGAACTCCGCGTAGATGGGGCAGTCGGCCAGCAGTGACTCGTGGGTGCCTGCGCCAACCACGATGCCGTCGTCGATGACGACGACGTGGTCGGCCTCGGCCACCGTCGAAATGCGTTGCGAGACGATGAGTACGGTGGCCTCCGCTGAAGTTTCTCGAAGCGCGGATCGGACGCGCGCGTCGGTGTGCACGTCGAGTGCGGAGAACGCGTCGTCGAACAGGTAGATGGCCGGTCGGCGGATGACTGCGCGCGCGATGGCCAGGCGTTGGCGTTGGCCGCCCGAGAAGTTGATGCCGCCCTGGGCGACGCGCATGTCGAGCCCTTCGGGATGGGCGGACACGAAGTCGTCGGCGGCAGCCACACGCAACGCCGCCCACATCTCCTCGGGGGTGGCGTCGGACTTGCCGATGCGCAGGTTTTCGGCGACGGTCCCCGAGAACAGGTAGCCGCGCTGCGGCACCAGGCCGATGCTCGCCCACAACTGCTCGAGGTCGTACTCGCGGACGTCGACGCCGTCGAGGCGGACCGCGCCGCCCGTGACGTCGAAGAGCCGGCAGATCAGCGATATCAGCGTGGACTTGCCCGAGCCCGTCGACCCCACCACGGCGGTGGTGGTACCCGGTGCGGCGGTGAACGAGACTCCCTGCAGCACAGGACGGTCGGCGCCCGGGTAGCTGAACGTCGCATCCTGCACGCTGAGCGCGCCGGTGATCGTCGTGGGCCTGATCGGATGGGCCGGACTGGCGACGGCCGGGGTGGTCGTCAGCACGGCGGTGATGCGTTCGGCGCACACCGAGGCGCGCGGCAGGATCACCAGGATGATCGTCGCCACCAGCACCGCCATGAGGATCTGCATGAAGTAGGACAAGAAGGCGATCAGCGACCCGACCTGCATCCGGCCCTCGTCGATGCGCTGACCGCCGAACCAGATCAACGCCACGCTGGACACGTTGACCACCAGCGTCGTCGTGGGCAGCATCAAGGCCTGCCAGCGGCCCACCGCCAGGGCGGTGTCCGACAGCTGCTGGCTGGCTTCGCCGAAGCGCTCCTGCTCCAACGGTTCCCTGGCGAATGCCCGGATGACCCGGATGCCCGACAGCTGCTCGCGCATGACGCGGTTGATGTTGTCGATGAGTCCCTGCATGGTGCGAAACAACGGCAGCAGGTGCGAGATGATCCAGTAGTTGGCCAGCCCCAGCACCGGCACGCTGACGAGCAGCAGCCACGACAAGCCGGCATCCTGGTGCACCGCCATCGCGATTCCGCCGACGCTCATGATGGGCGCGGTGATGAACATCGTGCAGGTCATCTGGACCAGCAGTTGGATCTGCTGCACGTCGTTGGTGGTGCGGGTCAACAGGGTCGGCGCGCCGAACCGCGCAGTCTCGCCGGCCGACAGCCCCGTCACGTGGTGGAAGATGACCGACCGCAGGTCTCGGCCGAAGCCCATGCCCGCCCGCGAGCCGAAGTACACGGCACCGACAGCGCATACGACCTGTCCGGCGGTGACCGCCAGCATCACCCCACCGAGTTCGGTGATGCGACCGGTGTCCCCCCGGGCCACCCCGTCGTCGATGATGGCGGCGTTGATGGTGGGTAGGTAGAGCGAAGCCAGCGTGCTCACCACCTGCAGTGCCGCCACGATGGCCAGCAGTCGGCGGTACGGCCGCACGTGCTGCCGCACCAGAGCCCAGAGCATCAGGTAACTGTCGCATATCCGCCTGGTCGGGCCCGGCTCGGTGACGGTCTGAATCGAAGCGTAGAAAGCCCTGGTCAATCGGCATGTCGGTGGTTGCGCTCGGGGGCTGACGCTACAGTTGCGGGCGTGATTGCAAGACGCGGCGCCCTGACCACGGGAAACCCCCCGTCGTTCCGCTCGCCCAAGATGCGCAACGTGAAGATGCTGGTCGCAGCGGCCGCGGTGATGATCCCGGTGGTGGCCGCGTGCGGGGGCTCGGACCAGCCGACGGGCCCGAGCGTCCCGCAGACCAGCGCTCCCCAGCAGAACGCCTCCAAGCACGGGCCCATGTTCCCGGAGTGCGGTGGCATCAGCGATCAGACGATCGCCGACCAGACCAAGGTGTCCGGGCTGGTGCAGACTGCCCGCAACTCCGTCGGGTGTCAGTGGCTGGCCGGCGGCGGCATCCTCGGTCCGCACTTCTCGTTCTCCTGGTACCGCGGAAGTCCGATCGGTCGGGAACGCAAGACCGAGGAGTTGACGCGCACCAGCGTGGAGGACGTCAACATCGAGGGCCATGACGGGTTCATCGCCTACAGCGACGACCCCACCCTGGGGATCAGCCTGTGCGAGGTCGGCATTCAGTTCAACGACGACTTCATCGAGTGGTCGATCAGCTTCGCCCAGAAGCCGTTCCCCGATGCGTGTGTGGTTGCCAAGGAAGTCACCCGCCAATCGATCGTGAATGCGAAGTGAGTGGCATGAGTAGAAGCCGACGAGTGCTGGCGGGCGCGATGGCCGTGTTGGCGGCCACCACGTTGACCGTCGGCTGCGGACGCACGGTGCAGGGTACGGCCACCAAGGAGGGCACCTCCGACGTGCCGCGCAACGACGATTCGATGAAGAAGTATCCGAATCTGCTCAAGGAATGTGACGTGCTGACCCAGGACATCCTGGCCAAGACAGTCGGCGCGGACCCGCTGGACATCCAGAGCACGTTCGTCGGCGCGATCTGTCGCTGGCAGGCGGCCAACCCGGCGGGCCTCATCGACATCACCCGGTTCTGGTTCGAGGAGGGCAGCCTCGCCAACGAGCGCCAGGTGGCGCAGAACCTGAAGTATCAGATCGAGAACCGGCGGATCAACGGCGTCGATTCGATCGTGTTGAAGACCACCGATGCCAACGGGGCGTGCGGGGTGGCCAGTGACGCCGCGGGTGTCGTGGGTTGGTGGGTCAATCCGCAGGTGCCGGGCATCGACGCGTGCGGCATGGCGATCAAGCTGATGGAGTTGACGCTCAACACCAACAGCTAGGGGCGGGCGGCTACCGAGGTACGTAGAACGCGACCAACGAAGCGCTGCGCGGCCCGAGTCGTTCCCATGGCTCGGCGGTGCGCAGCATCGCGATGGCCGAGGTGGGGTACTTCATCGCCATTCGGTCGATGGCGTCCTGGTCGCCATCGGCGGTGAGGCTCAGCGCGAGTTCGGAGGTGGTCGGTTCGTGGCCGACCACGAGCAAGGTCTGGACGTCGACGTCGAACAGCGTGCCCAGCCCGTTGATCACCTCGAGGGTGGCGGCCGGCGTCGAGTCGTAGAGCTGGTCGACGAACGCCGTCGGCGCGTCGAGGCCCGTGCGGGCCAAGGTTTCCCGGGTCCTGGTCGCCGTCGAGCACAGGATCGCGTCGACGGAGGGCGCGTGCTCCCGGATCCAGTCGCCGGCGAGCTTGGCTTCCCGAACGCCGCGTGGGGCCAAGGGCCGCTCGTGGTCCGTCAGGCCGTCCGGATAGTCCGACTTCGCATGCCGGAGCAGCAACAACGTGCGGTCAGGGGTGCTCACGCCACTCACCGTAGCCGGTTTGCCTGCGTCGGCTGATCCGGCTGGCGCCGTACATGCCGGGCGAGGTCCGCCGACTTGTCAGTCCGCGGACCTAGACTCGCGATGCCAGACCGAACGGCTGACAGCACGTTCCGAGACACCGTCCGATACACCGTCCGATACACAGAGGAAGGAGAGTCCCCCCGATGCGTTTCGTGCACACCGCCGATTGGCAGCTCGGCATGACCCGAAACTTCCTCAACGCCGAGGCGCAAGCCCGGTATTCGGCCGCGCGCCGCGACGTCGTAGCGGGCCTTGGCGCGCTGGTCGAGCAGACCGGCGCCGAGTTCGTGGTCGTCGCCGGCGACGTCTTCGAGGACAACAACCTCGCCCCGCAGGTGGTCGCGCAATCGCTTGAGGCCATGCGAGCCATCGGCGTTCCGGTGTATCTGCTGCCCGGCAACCACGATCCGCTCAACGCCGCATCGGTCTACACCAGCCCGCTCTTCTTGGCTCAGTGCCCCGACAACGTCGTGGTACTCGATCGCGACGGCAGCCACGACATCCGCCCGGGTGTCCAACTCATCAGTGCCCCTTGGCGTTCCAAGAAGCCGACGGTCGACCTGGTGGGGGCGGCGGTCGAGCGGCTGACCGATGACGGCGTTGTGCGCATCGTCGTCGGCCACGGCGGAGTGGATCTGTTCGAACCCGATCGGGACAAGCCCTGGCTCATCCGGCTCGCCACCGTCGAGGCCGCGTTGAATCGTGGAGCGGTGCACTACGTTGCCTTGGGGGACAAGCACTCTCGCATGGAGGTCGGGTCGTCAGGTCGGGCGTGGTACTCGGGTTCGCCGGAGGTCACCAACTACGACCACATCGAATCCGACCCGGGTCAGGTGCTGGTCGTCGACGTCGACGAAGACGATCCGGCGCACCCGGTGCACGTCGAGCCCCGCCGCGTCGGCCGCTGGAGGTTCGTCACGCTGAGGCATCCCGTCGACACCGCCCGTGACGTCGTCGACTTGGACATCAACCTGGACAACCTGTCCGACAAGGACCGCACCGTCGTGCAATTGGGGCTGACGGGCACGCTCACCGTGACCGACATGGCGGCCTTGGACGAGTGCGTCGAGAAGTACTCACGGCTGTTCGCCGCGCTCACCTACTGGGACGCGGGTACCGACCTTGCCGTGGTCCCCAGCGACGGCGAGTTCGACGACCTCGGTATCGGGGGTTTCGCGGCCGCCGCCGTCGAGGAGTTGGTGGAGCTGGCGCGGGCGGGTGGTCCGACGGCGGCCGACGCCCAGGCCGCACTTGGGTTGCTGCTCCGGCTCTCCGACAGCGGGAGTGCGGCGTGAAACTCCACCGGCTGGTGCTCACCAACTATCGCGGCATCGCCCACCGAGAGGTCGACTTCCCCGACCGTGGCGTCGTCGTGATCAGCGGCGCCAACGAGATCGGCAAGTCCTCGATGATCGAGGCACTCGACCTGCTGCTGGAGGTCAAGGATCGCTCGACCAAGCGCGAGGTGAAGGACGTCAAACCGACGCACGCGGACGTCGGCGCCGAGGTGACCGCCGAGATCTCCACCGGCCCTTATCGATTCGTCTATCGCAAGCGCTTCCACAAGCAGGCCCAGACGGAGCTCACCGTGTTGGCGCCGGCTCGGGAACAGCTCACCGGCGACGAGGCGCACGACAGGGTGCGGGCCATCCTCGAGCAGACCGTCGACCTGGAACTCTGGCGGGCACAGCGCATCATGCAGGCGCAGTCCACCGAAGAGGTCCGGCTGTCCGGCAGCGATGCGCTGTCCCGGGCGCTCGACGCAGCCGCCGGGCACGCGGCCGCGTTGTCGGGCTCCGAGCCACTGCTCATCGATCGGATCGACGCCGAATACCGCCAGTACTTCACGGCCACGGGCCGACCCACCTCGGAGTGGCTGGCCGCGACCAAGCGGCTCCAGCAGGCCGAGGCCGAGGTGTTGCGCTGCGAATCCGCCGTCGCCGAGGTGGACGAAGCGGTGGGTCAGCACGTGGAGCTCACCGACCAACGCGCGCGGCTGTCACTCGAGCGCGCGGCGGCGGTGCGGCGGCTCGATTCCGCGCAGCGGGCAGCCGAGGCCGTCGCGACGGTCACCGATCGCCTCACCCAGGCCCAGGCACTTTCGGATGCCATCGCGTCCGCCTGCACCGCCGCGCAGGCGGCCGTCGAGCGGCGCGCTCGGCTGCGCGCCGACCTGGACGTTCGGGCCGCGCGCATCGAAGAGTTGGAGGCGGCCGTGCAGCATGCGGTTGCCGCACAGACCGCCGCCGCTACCGCCGCCGCAGCGGCCGCCCAAGCCGACGCCGCTGCGCACACGGAATGGGAGCGTTGCGAGGCGCGGGTGCAGGCCGCTCGCGAGGCGGCCGAGGCCATCGTTCGGCGCGACGAAGCCACCGGGCTGGCGACCCGCCTCGAGAAGGTGGACGTGGCTCGCGAGGCGCTGCAGGAGTGCGCTCAGCAGCTGGCCCACCTCACGGTGTCGGCCCAGGTCGTCAAGGAGCTCGAGACGGCTAGTGCCGCCGTCGAACGCGCGGGTATCAGGGCCGAATTGGCCTCGGCGCGAGTCGAAGTGGTCGCCACCACCGACGTCGCACTGCAGATCGCCGGCCAGTCCGTGGCACTCGACGGTGGCGCCACCCATTCCTTTGCCGTGGCCGGGGCCATCGACGTCGAACTGCCAGGAGTGCTCACGGTGCGCGTGGTGCCCGGCGAACCGGCGGCCGATGGTCAGGCGGTGCTCGACGCCGCACGGGAGCGGCTCGCGACGCTACTGGCGGCCGCGGGGCTACCCGACGTCGCTGCGGCTCGCGCGGCGTACGAGCGGCGCCGCGAACTCAGCGCCGAACGCGACCGGCTACAGGCCACCTGCGACGGACTGCTTGGTGGCGACGACGTGGATCGCCTTCGGGCTCGGCTGGCCGACCTCCGACAGCTGAGCTCGGATGCGGACTGCGTTGGTGACGCCGAAGCCGCACGCGCTGAACTCACTGCAGCGGTCGCCGCGCATCGCGCGGCGGGCGAGCGGTCGAAGGTCACGCGGGTCGACGCCGAGAAGGCGGCCGCGGGCGCGACGCAGCAGCGCACCCTGGCGGCGACTGGCTCGGAGAAGCTGGCCGCAGTCCGGGCCGAGTTGGCCACTGCCGCCGACGAACTGACGCGGCAACGCGCGGCAGAGGGGGACCAGCAACTCGCCGCCGCGGCCGATGACGCCGCCGAGCGCGCCCGACTGGCCGCGGCCCAGGTCGGGGCCATCGCCGTCGAACTCGCCGGGCTCGCGCCCGAGGACGTCGCCGCCGACCTCGCGGCGGCGGCCCGGGATGCCGAAGCGTTGGCCGCGCGGCACGACGAGGTGGGCGAGCAGCTCAGGGACGTGACGGCCCAACTGAAGGTCTTCGGCAGCGAGGGCCGCAAGGGCAGGCTCGACGACGCCAACGCCGAGCGTGAGTACGCCGCAGCCGAGCACGCGCGACTGCGGCGGCGTTCGGGTGCGGCAGACATGTTGCGCACGGTGATGGCTCGCCACCGCGACGAGGCGCGGCTCCGTTACGTCGAGCCCTTCCGCGCCGAGTTGCAGCGCCTGGGCCGGCTGGTGTTCGGGTCCGATTTCGAGGTGGAGATCGACGCGGAACTGAAGATCTGCAATCGCACCCTGCACGGCCGCACCGTGCCGTACGAGTCGCTGTCCGGCGGCGCCAAGGAGCAGCTCGGCATCGTGGCGCGGTTGGCCGCGGCGGCCCTGGTCGCCAAGGAGGACGGCGTACCCGTCGTCATCGACGACGCGCTGGGGTTCACCGACGCGGCCCGGTTGGTAGGCATGGGTGAGGTCTTCGACGCGGTGGGCGGCGACGGGCAGGTCATCGTGCTGACGTGCAGTCCCGAGCGCTATGCGGCCGTGCGCGACGCCCAACTGGTCGAGTTGAGCGCATAGCGTTGACCCCAGTCGTTGCGTGGGTGCTCGTCGCCGTCGAGTTGGCCGGACTCATCGCGCTGACCGTCTTGTTCTTCGTGGCGCGGCGCCAGCTGAAGCGCACCCGCATCGAGCTCGAGCGCAGCCGCTCCGACAGGCCTCGGCGGCGCCGCCCACGCGGGCTCGCACCCGTCGCCGTCAAGACCGTGTGGCGGACGGCCGACTCGCTGCTGAAGAAGGGCGTCGGCGCGACGGTGCGCAACTCGATCGAGGACCTCGCCGGCTGGGCCAGGGTCGAACGTCCCGATCTGGCCAGGCTGACGGCGAACGGCGAAGTCGTCATCGTCTTCTCCGACATCGAAGGTTCCACCGAACTCAACGACACGCTCGGCGACCGTCAGTGGGTGAAACTGCTCGAGCGGCACAACGCCCTCTTCTACCAGCAGGTCGACGGCCACGGGGGTCACGTCGTCAAGACGCAGGGGGATGGGTTCATGATCGCGTTCTCCGCCGCCGAGCAAGCCGTACGCTGCAGCGCCGCGGTCCAGCGCGCGCTACGCGACGATCCCGAGCGATGGGATCGGATCAGGGTGCGAATCGGGGTCCACATGGGCACTTCGGTGCGCCGC
>JAHFVB010000583.1 GCA_023264755.1 Mycobacterium sp.
CACAGCGAACCGGATGGTCGGTGGCAAACTTTGCATTGCCCGGCGCTGGATTCGTCGGCGACGGCCAGGGTGGGCAGGGTTTCCCATTTCAGGTGGACCGCGCCAAGGCTGCCGATCCACAAATAATCCTGGTGGTGTCCGGTACCGGCGACTCGGCATACGCAGGGTCGGGGTACGTCAACCAGGGGGCGGCGGACACGCTGAACAAGATCGCACTCAGCGGCGTACGAGCGCTCGCCGTCGGCCCAACCTGGTACGAAACTCCCGTTCCCTCCGAGGTTTCCGGTGTTTCGGACGAGATTCGCCAGGCCGCGGCAGCCGCCGGGGTGCCGTTTCTCGACGCGCTCGACCCACCGTGGCTCACGCCTCAACAAATGCAACCCGACTTCACCGGGCCCACGGATGAAGGTCAATCGGTGATCGCCGACAAGATTGCGGCCTGGCTACGAACCGAGGTAGCCGGATGACGAAGGTGCGTTGGTTCGACATCGCTGCGGTTGCGGTGGTCCTTGCGGTGCTGGCCGGACTGGGTTACGTGCTGCGCCCACACCACACGCCAACGACCACTACGGTGCAGTCCACCACGAGCAAGCCCGTCCAACGCCCGCAGCTGCCCCCGCCGCCGGGGCCAACCGTGCTGTTCGTCAGTGACGCCTACACCGGAGGTGTCGGACTCAAGGAGCTGTACTACGGCTGCATGGCCGCAATCCGAATGGATTGGCAGTGCGCGCTTTCGGCCCAGCCCGGGACTGGATACATCAGCGGCGGCGTAGCCAACAGGTTCGAGAACCCAGACCTCGGACCATCCAGTTCCTTCGACGAGCGGCTTCCGAAATTGGCTGAGCAGTACAAGCCCGACATCGTCGTACTCGACGGTGGGCGCAGCGACCTGTTCGCCCCCAAGGAGGCGGTGTTCTCCGTCATGACGTCCACCATCGGTGCCGTCCACCAAATTTGGCCGGCTGCCAAGATCATCGTCATCAGACCGAGATTCCTGGACCGTCCGGACGACGAGCTGGGCTTCGACCAGGGCTTCATCGACCGGCTCCGGGCCGACACGGCGGCTCAGGGCGCCATCGTCATCGACCCCATCGGCAGGTTCATCGACACGGACACTGCCGCTTTGGTCTCCGAGGACAAGAGCCTTCCGAACCAGGCCGGTGCCGCGGCGCTGGCCTCGGCGCTGGTCGACGAGCTGGCGGCCAATGGCTTCACGGTGGTGGCCCCGTGAGCACCGTCCTGGAGGCGTACCGGCGGGTGCTTCGCGCTCGTTGGCGCTGGTTGGCGTGGGGGGTGCTCCTTATGCTGGCTGCGACGACCGCAGTTCTGATCCTGCGTCCTCCGCTATATCGTTCGACGGCCTCGGTATTCGTGCGGACTCCCGGTGACGTCAGTCGAGTGGTGGATGGCGGCGACTCGTACGCTCAGGCGCGGGCAGAGACGTTCGCGGCCTTGGCCACTAGCACCAGCGTGACCTCCCGTGTCGTCGCCGACCTCGGACTGACGCTCACTCCGGAAGCGCTGTCCGAGCGCATCCAAGCCACCCATCAGGGTGGCACGGCGCTGATGAAGGTCGAGGTGAGCGCCCCCTCCGCCGCTGAAGCGCAGCGCACTGCCACCGTGCTACTCACCGAGTTGTCGACCACGGTGTACCTCTTGGAGTCGGTGCCGGGCTCGCTCGTACCCCGGTCGGAATTGGTCGTCGTCGACCCGCCAAGCCAGCCCACCCGCATCCTCGCCTGGGGAGTGCCGGTCTGGCTGATGCTGCTCGGATCCACCTTGATCGGCCTGGTGCTCGGCGCGATCGGGGCGGTACTTCGATCACTTGGCGAACGGCCGGTGCTCGACGGCCAGCCGGTCGGCGATGCGGGTCTCGAGGCGAGTACGTCTACCTCCGACCCGCCGCGTAGTGACTCCTCACCGGCCGAAACCAACCATGGCAAGCATCGGGCCGCTCGGCAGCTGGCCGCCAATGCAGATGAGGGGAACGAGTGAACCTGAAGACCTTTCTGGCCACAATTCGGTTGTACTGGAAGACCTTTGCCGCCGTCACCATCTTGGTGCTGGCCGCCGGAGCGGCGCTGCTGGTGCTCCGACCCGTTCAGTACGTGTCCACCGCCCAGCTCATGGTGTCGCTCCAGGGTTCGACGACGGCCGCCGCCTACCAGAACGACAACGTGGTCACCGGGCGCGTCAACTCCTACATCGCATTGCTGACTAGCGATGTCGCGACTCAGCGCGTGATCGACAAGTTGGGTTTGCAGATGACGGCACCCGAACTCGCCGCCAAGATCAGTGCCACCAACGTCCCGCCGACCACGTCCATCATCGACATCGCTGTCACCGATCGATCCCCCGAGCAGGCCCGCCGAATTGCCGATACCCTCGCTACCGAGTTCGTCAGCTTCGCCGACGCCCTCGAGACGCCGACTGGCGAGGACGCGCAGAAGGTGCGCACCACCGTGGTCACCTCGGCGAGCGAACCGCAGTCACGCCTGGTCGAATGGGTCGGGCTCGGGGTGCTGGTCGTGGTGACCGCCTTACTACTGGGTGCAGTCGCCGTCTGGATCCGGTCACGAGCCGATTCGGTGGTACGCACCGCCGACCGGGCCGCCGCGGCCGCTGGCGTACCCGTGCTGGGAACCGTGAACTCCACTGCCGCAACGTCGCTCAGCGAGCTCGACGGATACCGAAGGCTGCGCACCCGGCTCAAGTCGACGTCCGACGGCGCCGACGTCCACGTGGTGGAGTTGGCCTCGGTGGCCGGCGACATCGACGTCGACGTCCGCGTCGCGTCCAACCTGGGCCGGGCGATGGTGTTGGCCGGCGGCCGCTCGGTAGTGGTCAACGCCGCCAATCCGGAGTTGTCGGGATCACCCGACACCATCCTCGCCCAAGGCGTCGACGGGGCGCCCGATACGCTCGCCGCCAGCAGCTGGGCAGCCGAGCCGGACACCGTTTCGACGAAGGCCGTATCCGACGTGGTCGACAGGTTGCGCCGCG
>JAHFVB010000192.1 GCA_023264755.1 Mycobacterium sp.
CCGGCATCGTGAACTCGATCATCGCTGGTCTCCGAACAGCGCTCGCACTGCCGCGACGATCTTGTCCTGCTGTGGCAGCGCCGCGACCTCCAGGTGCTTGGCGTAGGGCATCGGCACCTCGGCGCTACACACCCTGGCGATGGGGGCATCGAGGTCGAAGAAGGCGTGCTCGACGAGCTGGGCACTGACTTCGGCCGCCAAACTTCCCGTCCGCCAACCCTCGTCGACCACGACCGCACGATGCGTGCGGCGTACCGACGCGACGAACGTCTCGGTATCCAGGGGCCGCAGCGAGCGCAGGTCGACCACTTCGCACTCGATGCCGGCCTGGGCCAGCTCGTCGGCCGCATCGAGGGCCTTTGGTAGGCAGCCTCCGTAGGTGATGACGGTGACGTCGGACCCGCTGCGCCGGATCGCTGCCCGTGAAATGTTCTGCGGGGTAAGCGATTCGACGTCCGCAGTGGAGTTGTAGAGCTGAACGTGCTCGAAGATGACCACTGGGTCCGGGTCGGCCAGCGCAGTGACCAGCATGCCGTAGGCGTCTTCCACCGTCGCGGGCGCAACCACCTTGATGCCGGGGATGTGCGCATACCAACCCTCGAGGCTGTGCGAGTGCTGCGCGGCCAACTGCCGGCCCGCTCCGGTCGCCATCCGCACCACCAGCGGCACCGAGAACTGTCCACCGGACATGTGCCGCAAGGCCGCTGCGGTGTTGACGAGCTGGTCCAGGGCCAGCAGGCTGAAGTTGACCGTCATCACCTCGACGATGGGCCGCAATCCGCCAAGTGCGGCCCCGATTCCGATACCCACGAAGCCCAGCTCCGAGAGCGGGGTGTCGCGCACCCGTTCCGGCCCGAACTCCTGCAACAGGCCCTTGGTCACCGCGTAGGTGCCACCGTAGGCGCCGACGTCCTCGCCCATCAGCACCACTCGCGGGTCGGCGAGCAAGGCGTCCCGGATCGAATCGTGTACCGCCGTGCGGTATGCCGTCTTGCTCATCGGACCACCTCGGCCGACGCGGGTGTCATCACGTCCCGGGTCAGGTCCTCCACGGGCTCCCACGTCCCCGCCTCGGCGTAGGCCACCGCATCGGCGATTTCCTCCTCGGCGGCGCGGCGGATCGCGGCGACGTCGTCGTCGGTCAGCACTCCTGCGGCCTTGCCCCGCTCGGTGAAGCTGCGGATCGGATCGCGTTCGCGCCAATGCTCGACTTCGGCCTTTTCGCGGTACAACTCGGGATCGAACATCGAATGCGGGCGGAAGCGGTAGGTGCGGAACTCCAGGAAGAACGGGCCACCGCCGTTGCGGACCTGGTAGGCCCCCTCTTGGGCGGCGGCCTGGCAGGCGAGCACGTCCATGCCGTCCACTGCCAGCGCCGGTATCCGGTAAGACTCCGCCTTCGCGGTCATGTCGGTTTGCGCCTGCTCGACCGTGATCGCCGTGCCCATCGCGTAAAGGTTGTTCTCGCAACAGAACAGCACCGGCAGCTGCCAGAGCTTGGCGAGGTTCATCGACTCGTGGAAGGCCCCCTCTGCGACGGCGCCTTCGCCGAAGTAGCAGGCGGTGACCCGCGGGGTGCCGAGCTGTTTGTCGGCCAGCGCCAAACCGGCTGCCAGCGGCAGGCCGCCACCGACGATCGCGTTGCCGCCGTAGAACCGGGTACGTGCATCGAAGAGGTGCATCGAGCCGCCGCGTCCGCGCGAGCAGCCCTCCTGCTTGCCGAACATCTCGGCCATGATCTTGGTCATCGGGACGCCCCGCAGCAGGGCGTGCGCGTGATCGCGGTAGGTGGCCACCACCGCGTCCTCGGCCTCCAGCACCCGCAGCGAACCAGCCGCCACCGCCTCCTCACCCACGTAGAGATGCAGGAATCCGCGGATCTTGGCCGCGCTGTACAACTCGGCGCACTTCTCCTCCATCAGCCGCACCCGCACCATGTCGGACAGCAGCAGTGCCGCCAGCTCACGGTCCATCACGGCGTCACCTCCTTGGTCTCGACCGTGGAGGTGTCGCCTTCGGGCAGGCCGAGTGTGCGCGCCTTCAACAACCGCCGCATGATCTTTCCGCTGCGGGTATGGGGTAGGGCGTCGGTGAACTCGAGCTCCTTGGGCGCCACCGCGGCGCCCAACCGCTTCCGGGCCTGAGCAAGCAGCGCCATCCGCAACTGCTCGCTGGCAGTGAAGCCGTCCTTGAGCGTCACGAAGGCCTTCACGACCTCACCGACCGTCGGGTCGGGTATGCCGATGACGGCCGCCTCCGCCACCGCGGGGTGATCGGTGAGGGCGTTCTCGACTTCGAACGGACCGATCAGGTGTCCGGCGGATTTGATTACGTCGTCGGCGCGCCCGACGAACCAGTAGTAGCCGTCCGCATCGCGCTTGACCAGATCGCCGCTCAGGTAGTAGCCACCGGCAAAGCTGTTGCGGTAGCGCTCCTCCTGGTGAAGATAGGTCCGGAACATCGACGGCCAGCCGGGCTTGAGCGCCAACTCGCCTTCGACGCCAGGCTCCTCGATGACCGACACCGCGCCGTCGTCGCCACGGCGGACCACCGCCGCGTCGACGCCCGGCAGCGGCCGGCCCATCGAACCGGGCTTGATGTCGAACGCGGGGGTGTTGGCGACCATGATGCCGCCGGTTTCGGTCTGCCACCAGTTGTCGTGAATCGGCAGGCCCAGCACCCGTTTTCCCCACCACACCGCCTCGGCGTTGAGCGGTTCACCCACGCTGGCGATGAATCGCAGGTCCGGAAAGCGGTACTTCTGGGCGAGTTCGGGGCCGGCCTTGATCAGCATTCGAATGGCAGTCGGTGCCGTGTACCACACGGTGACGTGCTCGCGCTCCAGGACCTGATACCACCGTTCTGCGTCGAACTCGGCTTCGTCCACGATCGACGTCACCCCGTGCAGAAGTGGGGCGATCACCCCGTAGGACATTCCGGTGACCCATCCGGGATCTGCTGTGCACCAATAGACGTCGTGGTCGTGAAGGTCCAGGGCGTACAGTCCGGTCACGTAGTGCATCGTCACGGCACCGTGCACGTGCAGCGCCCCCTTCGGGGTGCCGGTGGTGCCGCTGGTGAAGTGGAGCAACGCCGGGTCGTCCGCCGTGGTGGGTTCCAGCGGGGCGTCGTCGCCGACCGCCTCCATCAACCGCCAGAAGTCAGCCGTTCCCGGCTCGTCGGCGTCCGTCCCGTCGGCGACAACGAACACCTGCCGTAGCGACGTCAGCCGGTCCCGGATCTTCGCGATCTTCCTGTCGTAGAGCGCCTTGGTGGTGACGAGCACGTCGGCCTGGCCGAGGTCGAGCCGCGTCGCAATCGGTTCTGGACCGAACGCGCAGAACAACGGCGAGACCACCGTCCCGTTACGCAGCGCACCGAGGATCGTGACGTACAACTCCGGGCAACGCCCCATCAGGGTGAAGACCCGGTCCCCCTTGCCGATCCCCTCCGCCCGCAGCACGTTGGTGAACCGCCTCGCGAGCCGGCCCAACTCGGCGTAGCTCGTGTCCCGGGTGACCAACGCACCGTCGGAATCGGATGCGGTCACGAAACGCAACGCCGTACGTGCCGAAGTGGGCCCATCGGCGTGCCTGTCGACTGCGGCGTAGGCGATGTTGCACCCGTTGCCTCCCATGCCGGCGCAGACGTTTGGCACCGTGGTCCAGTCGAAAGCGGCCCGTGCCGCGTCGTAGTCGGTGAGGTTTGGGGCGACCCGCCAGTCCGCGGCAGTCTTGTGAATGACCGCCACGGCGTTGCCCAGTGGCGCACCGAGAGCGGGAGCACCGGCCCGCGCCGCGAGGTCGACGTCGGCGACGTTGTCGAGCGGTCCTGCGCCTCCGTCGGCCACGATGACTCCTCTCCGGACGGGCGATTGAGCCATCGTTTTCCAGCCGCCGGGACGACGCTAGAGACCAAGGTCACAACACCGCCCTACCGATGCCGAAAGTCCTCGCCCACAGGCCCGATCGGCCCTGTGCGACGGGCCGCCAGGAGACCAACATCAGGCCATGACCAACCACACCATCAGTCCGGCGAAATCCGCGCTACGGACGTTCAACAAGCACGTACTGAACCCAGCCATGCTGCTGTTGGCTGGGCGCAAGCATTGGTATGCAGGAGTCATCCGCCATACCGGACGACGAACCGGCAAGGCCTACGCCACTCCCGTCGTGGCCGAACAGGTGGCCGACGGCGTCATCGTCCCGCTGCCCTATGGCACGGATGTCGACTGGCTCCGCAACGCACTCGCGGCCGGCAAGGCCTCGATGACCGTCGCAGGACAGTCGTTCGACGTCGTCGATCCGCGAATCATCGATGCCAAGGCCGCCGCCGAGCAGCTGTCCGCCCGTCGCCGCCGCGAGTTCGCCCGGTTCGGCATCGACCGCTTCGTCAAGTTCGGGCTGGTGACCGACTCCGACGCCGAACACCGCGGCCCCGCCAACACCGAACCCCAATCCTGACTCAGCGCTCAGCTCTGGAAGCCGGGTTCACCGCCAATACGACTATCCGCCAGTCGGTCTCATCCACCGTCAGCGAGCGACGGCCGCCAGTCGCGCGGACGAACGACCTCCGGTCGGGGGACTTCCGTCCCTAGTGAGCGCCGGACGGCCGGTGATCGGATTGCGATGGTCATCAGTACCAAACCAACATCAAGCCAAAGGAGCACGATCATGCCCGATGTCGCTGTGCAACAACATCATCGACCGTCCTGGCCCGCGATATCCGAGTTCTTCTCGAGCCTCCCGTCGTGGGGCAACCTGCGCCCGATGTTCGACGGCCACCCCATCAAGGTCGAAGACAAGGTCGAGGACGGCAAGTACGAACTGCAGGCAGAGCTTCCGGGAGTGGACCCTAGCAAGGACGTCGACGTGACCGTCCGCGACGGGATCCTGACCATCAAGGCCGAGCGGAGCGAGAAGAAGGATTCGAATGGACGCTCGGAGTTCACCTACGGTTCGTTCAGCCGTTCGGTGACCCTTCCGGCCGGGGCTGACGAAGACCACATCAAGGCCAGCTACGACAAGGGCATTCTGATCGTGTCGGTGCCGCTGACGGAGTCCGAGGTCCCCGCCAAGCACGTCGCGATCGAGTCGTCGAACTGACCCGATCCGCGGCCCCCGGAGCCTCGTCGACGGTCAGCCTGGTGGGCGACCGCACGCGCTGACCAAAAACCGGCTGGACGGCCAGCGCATAATTGAGGGTGATGACTGGATCAGCGCCCGAGCCACGTAAACCCGCCATACTGACCGTCGACGACGACCCCGCCGTGTCGCGTGCAGTTGCCCGCGACCTGCGCCGCCATTACGGGGAGCGCTACCGCATCGTCCGCGCCGAATCAGGGCCCGACGCGCTTGCCGCCATCAAGGAGCTCAAGCTCCGCGGCGAGACCGTCGCCGTCTTCGTCGCCGACTACCGGATGCCCCAGATGAGTGGCATCGAATTCCTCGAAGCGGCGATGGACATCTTCCCGCTGGCCCGTCGGGTACTGCTGACGGCCTATGCCGACGTGCACGCCGCCATCGACGCCATCAACGTCGTCGACTTGGACAAGTACCTGCAGAAGCCGTGGGATCCGCCCGAGGAGAAGCTCTATCCCGTCATCGACGAGCTCCTCGAGGAGTGGCACGCCACCGGCGACCGCGCCATCCCCTACACCAAGGTGATCGGTCACCGCTGGAACCCGCGGTCCTGGGAGGTCCGCCAGTTCCTGGCCCGCAATCAGCATTCCTTCCGTTCGTTCATGGCCGACGAGCCGAAGGGCATGCAACTGCTCGAAGCCGCCGGACTCGACGGCATGCAGCTGCCGGTGGTGATCACGGAGAAGGGCGAGTCCCTCGTCGAGCCGAGCAACGCCGAGCTCGCCGCGATGCTCGGGCTGTCCACCGAACCGTCGCTGCAGATGTACGACCTCGCCGTCATCGGCGGCGGCCCGGCCGGCCTGGCGGCCGCGGTGTACGGCGCGTCCGAGGGGCTGGAGACCGTGCTCGTCGAACGCACGACGACCGGCGGGCAGGCGGGCCGCAGTTCCCGAATCGAGAACTACCTCGGGTTCGAGAACGGGGTGTCGGGGGCCGTGCTGACCACGGCCGCCCGGCGGCAGGCCGAACGGTTCGGCGCCGAGGTCATCACCACGCGGCAGGTGGTCAAACTGCACGTCGGGGATAGCGCGCCCACCATCGAGTTCGAGGACGGCAGCACCATCGGAGCGCGCTCGGTCATCCTGGCCACCGGCGTCGAGTACCGCCCGCTTCGGGTCAACGGCTGCTGGCAGAACCCCGATGACCCGGACGGCAACGACTACACCGATCGCGGCGTCTACTACGGCGCATCGGTCTCGCAGGCCTCGGAGTGCAAGGGTGAGGACGTCTACATCGTCGGCGGCGCCAACTCCGCCGGACAGGCCGCGATGTTCATGTCGAAGGAAGCCAACTCGGTGACGCTGCTGGTCCGCGGCCCGTCACTGGAAGCCTCGATGTCGCACTACCTGATCCAGCAGATCGAACAGAATCCGAAGATCCACGTCAGGACCTGCACCGAGGTCGTAGACACCTGCGGCGAGGACGGCCACCTGTCCGCCCTGTGGCTGGAGGACAAGCGCACCGGAGAACGCGAGCAGGTCGCCTGCGGGCGGATGTGTTGTTTCATCGGCGCGACGCCGCGCACCGAGTGGCTCGACGGCGACCTGGCTCTGGACGACCACGGATTCATCCTTGCGGGTCCGGATCTCAAGGACGTCTGCGGCTGGAGCCGGGACAGGCCGCCGCATCACTTGGAAACAAGTGTGCCCGGTGTGTTTGTTGCAGGAGACGTGCGTGCCCAATCCGCGAAGCGGGTGGCGGCTGCCGTCGGCGAGGGATCGATGGCAGTGATGCTGGTACACCGCTACCTGGCCGAAGCGTGATCGCCGACGTCCGGCGTGGCCGAGAAAGGAAGCCCAATGGGTGAGACCTGCCTGCCCGACGAACTCCGAACACTCTTCCTGTTCGAGAAGTTGACCGACCGCCAGCTGCAGAAGCTGTGCGAACACGGGCACCTGGCCCGCTTCGACCCGGGGCCGATCTGTGTCGAGGGCGAAGCGGCGACGTGCTTCTACGTGCTCATCGAGGGCGAGCTCGCCATGTCGAAGCGCTCCGGCGGTGCGGACATCGAGACCACCCGGACCTCGCAGCGCGGGGTCTACTGCGGGGCCTGGAGCGCCTACGTCGACGGCGTGCCGCAGGTCTACGAATCGTCCGTGCGGGTCACGAAGCCGTCGAAGTTCTTCGTGCTCGACGCGGCGGCCTTCGGCGACTTCGTGAAGGACGAGTTCCCAATGGCGGTCCACCTGCTCGAGGGCCTCAAGGTCGGCGGGCTGCGGCAGCGCCAGATCATCGACCAGCGGGAGAAGCTGCTGGCCCTCGGACAACTGTCGGCGGGGCTGACCCATCAGCTCAACAATCCCGCCGCGGCGGCTGCGCGCGCCGTCTCCGATCTGCGCGAGAAGGTGGCCGGGATGCGCCACAAGTTGGCGATGCTGGCCGACGGCAAGTTCACCCCCGAGGGGTTGCGGGTGCTGGTGACCATCCAGGAAGAGGTGGCCGAGCAGGTCGCCAAGAACAAGGCCCAGGAACTCACCGCACTCGAGGCCTCCGATCGCGAGGACACGATCGGAGACTGGCTGGAGGATCACGCGATCGTCGGGGCCTGGGACTACGCGCCGACGTTCGTCGAGGCGGGTCTGGATACCGACTGGCTGGAGCGCATCTCCTCCTCCATCGACGAGGCGGACGCCTCGGCCTCGCTACAAGGGGCCATCGGCTGGCTGAAGTACACCATCGACACCGAGCTGATGATGAACCAGATCGCCGAGGCCAGCAGTCGCATCTCGGCGCTGCTCGCCGGAGCCAAGCAGTACTCGCAGATGGACCGCGCGCCCTATCAGAGCGCGAACGTCCACGAGCTGCTGCGCAGCACGATCATGATGTTCGGCGAGAAGCTGGGCAAGGACAAGGGTGTCAAGCTGGTCAAGGAATGTGACATGTCCTTGCCCGAAATTCAGTGCTACCCAGGCGATCTCAACCAGGTGTGGACCAACATCATCGACAACGCCATCCAGGCGATGGATGGTCACGGCACCCTGACCATCCGCACCTCGGCAGTCGGCGAGGACGCCATCAAGGTCGAGATCTGCGACGACGGCCCCGGCATTCCGCAGGACATCGTCGACCGCATCTTCACGCCGTTCTTCACCACCAAACCGTTCGGCGAGGGCACCGGCCTCGGCTTGGATCTGGCCTGGCGCATCATCGCGCAGAAACACCACGGCAACGTCCGCGTCGAGTCGAAGCCCGGCGACACCCGGTTCATCATCGTGCTCCCGTTGGTCGCCCCGAAGCCGGAGGAGACCCCGGTCGACTCCTAGGTCCGGTTTCGCACCGGCTCGATCACGACGGAATAGCCACGGCGAGACAGGCGGTTGACCCGACTATGACCAAACCTCAGCTCGGCAAGTTCGGCGTATTCGGTCGTGGCGCGACCCCCGCGCAGGCCAAGGAGATCGAAGCCCTCGGTTACGGGGCCATCTGGGTCGGCGGATCGCCGCCGGCCGAACTCGAGTGGGTCGAACCCCTGCTGGAGGCCACCT
>JAHFVB010000584.1 GCA_023264755.1 Mycobacterium sp.
CTCGTGCTGGACGACGGCCGGCGCGTGGCCGAGCTGCTGCGCGAGGCCCGGCCCGTGCTGCTCGAGCTGGGCGACGGTGCGGCGGCGGCGTGCGCCGTGGGCTGGGCCGACCGCGTCGCCGTCGTCACCGGCACCATCGCGGATTCACCGTTGAGTGCCCTGCTGCTGCGCCCGGACGGCTACGTGGCGTGGGCAGCCGATGGCTTCGACGCCGCTCGGTCGTCGGAGCTGCTTGCCGCGCTGCAACGTTGGTTCGGATCCGCGACGAGCTAGCTCAGCGTGGCCCGGATCCCGACCGTGACGTAGGGCAGGGCCAGGCCGGTGGCGTTGACCAGCGCGGGATGGGTGGCCAGCAGTTCGCGTACCTGCTCGAGCGTGCGGGCGCGCACGTCCGCCGGCGAGGTGATGCAGTAGCTGCGCGAGGCCACCAGGTCGATGAGGGCTTGCGGCGTAAGGTAACTCGTCCACTCGACTTGGTGGCGCTGTACGTCGGTGAAGGGCGCGGGCAGTGTCACCCCTTTGTTGAACGGGTCGTCCTCTGGCCCGACGATGCGGCCGAGGTCCTTGACCCAGCCCATCCGTTCGTCGCGGGTGTTCCACACCAACCCGAGCCGGCCGCCGGGCCGCAACACCCTGGCCACTTCCTTGACGGCGCGCTCCGGATCGAACCAATGCCAGGCCTGCGCGACCAGCACCGAGTCGACGCTGTTGTCCGGCAACGGGATGTCCTCGGCGGTACCGAGCAGCGCGGGGGTGTCGGGCAGCGAACCGCTCAGCACCTCGAGCATCTCGGGGATCGGGTCGACCGCGACGACGGACAGGCCGCGCTCGACCAGCCGGATGGTCAGCTTGCCGGTGCCCGCACCCAGGTCCAGTACGTCGCGGGCGTCGTTGGGCAACAGCCAGTCGATGACCTCGGGCGGGTAGGACGGGCGGCCGCGTTCGTAGGCGGCCGCCTCCTGGCCGAAGGACAGTGACCGCGGCTGTTGCGGTGACTCCGAACTCACCGCGAGGCCAGTTCGAGCGTTCGTCGGACCAGCTTGCCGACGGCCTCGGTCTCGACGAGGAAGCCGTCGTGCCCGTATCTCGAGTCGACGACGCTGAGTTCGGGGCACGTCGGCAACAGGGCCGCCAGTTCCTCTTGGAGGCGCAGCGGATACAGCCGGTCGGAGGTGATGCCGCCGACGATGACCGGCACCGTGCAGCGGGCCAGTGCAGCGGGCACCCCGCCGCGGCCGCGGCCGACGTCGTGACTGCTCAATGCATCGGTCAGCACGACGTAGGTGCCCGCGTCGAACCGGGCCGCGAGCTTGTCGCCCTGATGCTCGAGATAGCTCTGCACCGCGTATCGGCCACCGGTGGTGGGGTGTTCGTCGCCCTGGGCGTCGTTGCCGAACCGGTCGTCGAGTTCGACTTCGCCGCGGTAGGTCAGGTGGGCGAAGCGGCGGGCCAGCTCCATGCCGAGCAGCGGCGCGCGCCCGCTGTCGTAGTAGTCGCCGTTCTGCCAGTTCGGATCCGCCTTGATGGCCGCGATCTGGGTGCTCTGCGTGCCGATCTGGTCGGCGGTGGCGCGCGCGCCGACCGCGAGGATCAGGGCCGCGCGCACGGTGTCGGGGTGGCCGACGATCCATTCCAGGGCCCGCGCGCCGCCCATCGAGCCGCCGACGACCGCGGCTACGGAGGTGATGCCGAGCTCCTTGAGCGCGGCCAGGTCGGCGGTGACTTGATCACGCACGGTGATCGCGGGAAACCTTGAGCCCCAGGGCTTTCCATCCGGAGCCAGCGAACTTGGCCCGGTCGAGCCGCGGCAGCCGCCCAGCACGTTGGTCGAGATCGCACACCATTGGTCGGTGTCGATGGGGGCGCCGGGGCCGGCTATGCCGTCCCACCAGCCGGGGGTGGGGTGTCCGGGGCCCGCGGGTCCGGTGATGTGCGAGTCACCGGTCAGCGCGTGCAACACCACCACGACGTTGTCCCGGTTGGGCGAGAGCTCGCCCCAGCGCTGCACCGCGATCGACACGTCGTCGAGGACGGCTCCGCTCTCCAGCGTCAGTGAGCCGATGTTGACCACGCCGAGTTCGCCTTCGGCGGGCAACGTCGCGGCGGCAGGGCTCTCCAAGGTGGTCACTTCGCCGCATTCATACGAGGGCCGCCGTCTGCGGTACCCCGGAGTGCGCCTTGGCCGCGGCGAAGCCCTGTTCGAGGTCGGCCAGGATGTCGTCGATGCCCTCGATGCCGACGGCGAGGCGGACCAGCCCGGGGGTCACGCCGGTGGCCAACTGCTCTTCGGGGGAGAGCTGTGCGTGCGTCGTGGAAGCCGGATGGATCACCAGCGACCGGACGTCCCCGATGTTGGCGACGTGACTGTGCAGGGTCAACGCGTTGACGAAGGCCTTGCCCGCCTCGAGTCCACCGGCCAACTCGAAGGCCAGCACGGCGCCAGTGCCCTTGGGGGCCAGCGTCTTTCCACGCTGGTACCACGGCGAGGTCGGCAGGCCGGCGTAGTTGACCGACACCACGTCGTCGTGCCCGTTGAGGAATTCGGCGACCTTCTAGGCGTTGGCCACGTGGCGCTCGATGCGCAGGCTCAGCGTCTCGAGCCCCTGTGCGATCAGGAACGCGTTGAAGGGGGCGACGGCCGAACCGAGGTCGCGCAGCAGTTGCACCCGGGCCTTGAGGGCGTACGCGGGCGGCCCGAGTTCGGCGAACACCACGCCGTGATAGCTCGGGTCCGGTTCGGTGAATCCGGGGAAACGTCCGTTGGTCCAGTCGAACGTGCCGCCGTCGACCAGTACGCCCGCGATCGCCGTCCCGTGTCCCCCAAGGTATTTGGTGGCCGAGTGGACGACGATGTCGGCCCCGTGGGCGATCGGTTGGATCAGGTAGGGCGTCGCGATGGTGTTGTCGACGAGCAGCGGCACGCCGCTTTCGTGCGCCACCGCGGATACCCCGGGAATGTCGAGGATGTCGCCCTGCGGGTTGGAGAT
>JAHFVB010000585.1 GCA_023264755.1 Mycobacterium sp.
GTGCGGGTTTGGTTCGTGGCGAACGGATTTGGCAGATCCTGGTCGCCAAGAACATCGCGATGGCAGCCCTCGTCACGGCCGCCGGACTGCCCGTCGTGGCCGCGCTGACGCTGACCGCCGGCGCCAATCCCGTCGTGCTCGTCGACCAGCTGGTGACGATGGTCTTCATTTGGCTCGGCGTCGGCAACGTGCTGTCGGTGGTGTATCCGCTGCGGTACGAACCGATGTCGGCCCGACTGCACGACGGAACGTGGAAGCCCTTCCTGTTCACCTTCGCCATTTCCTACGGCGTCGGGCTCAGCGTCAACCTGTCGATCTACTGGCGGCTGTGGGCTCGGGAGGCGGCGAACGCCCGGCTCGCAGGCGGAGCCTGGGTCGCGTTCTTGTTGGTGTTGGCCAGCGCCACCTTCAGCTGGTTGCTGTTGACGGTGCTCGCCGCCGCGTGCAGCCGTCAACCCGGACTTCGTCGGAAGTTGTCTCGGGAACTCGTCGCCTACCGCAAGCGCCCGAAGCGACCGGCCACCCATTAGCAGGCGCCAGCTCACCCCCAGCCCGGTCGACCGGCAGCACAATGGGCAAATCGCTATGCTAGCGCCTTCACGACCGGAGGTATGACATGACCGCTGACGCTGGTGCCACTGCGCCGCCGCCTGCGGCCTCCAAGTCCGCGGCCAGCCACATCCGGTTGACGTCCCATAGCGGCGGTTTCGAAGCCCCGCCGATACGGTGGGCCGCGACCACCCCCGCCGAGCGCGGCCCGGTCCTCGGCACCACCACGACCCGCGGCCACCGCAACGTCATCGGCACCCACAGCGGGTCCTACGGTGTGTACCGGGCCCTCGCCGTGGCCGCCGGTGCCCTGTCCCGCGAGCATCGCGCAGACCTCACCGACACCTCCCCGACCGACGTCATCGGCCCCCATCCGCAGTGGAGCGAGCCCGGCAAGATCACCAGCTTGGACCCGTGGGGGGCGGTGGTGTCCGATGCCTTCGCCGCCGAGTTGGCCGCGGGTTTCGACATCCGCCCCACCATCGCGGTGACCAAGGCGCACGTGATCTTGCCCGAGGTGGCCGAGGCCATCCAGAGGGGTCGGCTGCGTCCCGATGGGCGGGTGCTGCTGCCCAACGGCGCGGCGTTGGTCACCAAGGCCGCGATCGAACCCGTCTGGTACCTGCCGGGAGTGGCGCAGCGCTTCGGTTGCAGCGAGACCGAGTTGCGTCGAGCCCTCTTCGAGGAGACGGGCGGCATGTATCCCGAACTCGTCACGCGTTCGGACCTCGAGGTGTTCCTGCCTCCGATCGGCGGCCAAACGCTCTACATCTTCGGCGCCCCAAGCGACCTGGCCGACCCGACGGTGGAGTTGACCGCGCGCGTGCACGACGAGTGCAACGGCTCGGACGTCTTCGGCTCCGACATCTGCACCTGCCGGCCGTATCTGACGCACGCCATCGAGGAATGCATCCTGGGCGCCCAACGCGGTGGCGTCGGCCTGGTGTCCTACTCCCGCAAGGAGGGGCGCGCACTCGGCGAGGTGACCAAGTTCCTGGTGTACAACGCACGCAAGCGCCAAGTCGGTGGCGACACCGCGGAGGCCTACTTCGCGCGCACGGAGTGCGTTGCGGGCGTGCAGGACATGCGCTTCCAAGAGTTGATGCCCGACGTGTTGCATTGGTTGGGCATCCGCAAGATCCACCGGTTGGTGTCGATGAGCAACATGAAGTACGACGCGATCACCGGGTCGGGCATCGAGGTGGGCGAACGCGTGAACATCCCCGACGAGCTCATTCCAGCCGATGCGCGCGTCGAGATCGATGCGAAGATGGCCGCCGGCTACTTCACTCCGGGACCCGTTCCGGACGCCGAGGAGTTGAAGAAGGCCAAGGGTCGAGGCTTGGACGGATGACGACGGTCACCACCGACGTCGACACGGCGGCGGGCGCGGCTCGGGCATTGCGCAGCACCACGGCCATCCGGGAGCGGGCCCGGTTTCTGTTGGAGTACGCGCGCGCCGGGCGGTCGCGTTGGTTCACCGTGGACGACGCGGCGTTGCCCACGGCGGCGGACGAGGTCGCCGAGCTGACGCTGGCCCGCTTCCCCGACCTGGACATCCCGTTCCACAGTCGCTGGCGCCACTTCGAGGCGGGCGGCCTCGACCGGACGGCCGGGTTGGACGCCCACACCATGGTCGACCTGGCCGTCGTCAGTGTGCTGCTCGACGCAGGCGCCGGCCCGGACTGGCACTACGACGAGCCGGGCACCGGCCTGCGCCTCGAGCGCTCGGAGGGGCTCGGCGTCGCCAGCTGGCACGCCTTCGCCGCGGGGCTGTTCTCCAGTGCTCCGACGCACCCCGGGCGGGCCGATGCGGCCGGGCTGCGCCAACTCGATGCCGACCGGCTGGCCGCGGCCCTTCAGGTCGGACCCTCGAATCCGATGGTGGGCGTGGACGGTCGCGTGTCCGTACTGCACCGGCTCGGCGAGGCAATGGCCGCACAACCCGACGTGTTCGGGGCCAGCGGTCGGCCCAGCGGGCTGCTGGACGCGCTCACCGCGCCGGGCGGGCCGGTGACCGCCCACGACATCCTGTCCTTGGTGCTGGTGTCGCTGGCGCGAATATGGCCCGCCGACAACGCCGTTGGCACTCATCCGCTGGGCGACTGCTGGGTCCACGCGGCCGTACCCGGCCCGGGACTGACCGCCGGGTGGATGCCGTTCCACAAGCTCTCCCAGTGGCTGACGTACTCGCTGCTCGAACCGTTCGAGCGGGCCGGCGTCCACGTGGCGGGGTTGGACGAACTCACCGGGCTACCCGAATATCGCAACGGCGGGCTGTTCCTGGACACCGGCGTGATCCAGCTGCGCGACGGCGGCTGGGCCGATCGGCCTTGGGCCGTCGGTGACGAACTGGTCGTCGAATGGCGGGCGCTCACGGTGGCGCTTCTGGACGAACTGGCCGCCCTGGTCCGGGCCCGGCTCGGCGTCGACGCCG
>JAHFVB010000586.1 GCA_023264755.1 Mycobacterium sp.
CTCCTTCGCGAAGGAGGCGTTGATAGGCCGCCACGATGCGGACCAGACCCATTGCAGGGGCGCAGTAACCAGCCGAGGACCCTCCCCCGGTGTTGACGGGCAGCCCGTCAGCGAGCGCCCGCATACCCTGTCCCGACGGGGCCGCCCCGACCGCTTCCACCGCGAGCGCATCGTCGAACAGGCTCAGTCCGTCCAGTTCGAAGACGTCGACCTCGCCAATGCCGATACCGGCCTGCCGCAGCGCCCGAGCGCTGGCCTGGCGCAGGGCCGGTAACGCGAGCAGGTCCCGATCCCCAATGTCGTACGGTTCGGTCGACATCCCGACACCGCGGACTTCGACGGGCGAGGGCTCGGAACTGAGTACGACGGCCGCGACCACGTCAGCCCAAACCGGAAGTTCGTTGGCGCGCAGCGGCCACGCCGCGGCCGGTTGTCTGCTGGGATCGGCCGCAGCGCGCCGCGCGCGGGCCGCACCATCGCGTTGCTCGCCGTAGGACGGGTGGCTGGCGATGGCCATCGCCGCCCGCATGCCGCTGACTGCGACCTCGGTCATGCCCAGCGCCCCAGTGGTGAACGGGTCGAAGAGCGCGTTGGCGATGCGATCCGCCGGGCCCTCGCTGGCCCTACCCCACGCGACGACTACGCAGCGTCGGACCGAGCCCGATCGCACTCGCGCATCGCCGAGGATGAAAGCCGTTGCGCCGTCATCCCCGAGCCGGGTTTCGTCCTTGAGATACGTTCCGGCGGCTGGCGCTGTCACCATGTTGGTCAAACCGCGACCGTCCACCAGGTCGTGTGCGGCCAGCACCACCGCATCGACGTCGGCGACGGACGTCGCGGCGTCGGCGTGGACGGCCTTGACGCACTCGAAGATCAGGTCGGTGAGACTTGAACGGTCGTCGGCCCAGGAGAAGCTGCTCGCCGCACCACTGACATATACCGACTGCATTGACTGCCATCCCGTCGTCTACGGCCACATTCTCTTCACCGACACCTCGGCCGCTGGGTCCCTTACTAATGCGCTGAGCGCAAGTTTGTCAACAGGATAGTTGACAAGAATGGAACATCGATGGCGACCGCGGCGACCCGCTCATCGCCCATTGCGCCGGTCGCGCAGGTCCGACGGTCTACCATTGGCGTTCATGGGCAAGAGCCAGCGTGTTGACGTCGACGCCGACTCCGACGCCAGCCCAAGATCCATTTCGCAGCGTCGGAGCACCGCCCGCCGGGAAGCCAGTGCGGGCTACGAGCAACGCCGCCAGAAACTCCTCGACGCCGCCGCCGAAGTGTTCAAGGACAAGGGGCTGAGCGCGACCAGCGTCAACGACATCGCAGCACGGATGGGCGCCGACCGGGCCACCGTCTACTACTACTACGGAAGCAAGCAGGAGATCTATCACGACCTGATCCGGCAGGCCGTAGAACAAATCGTGGCCATCGCCGAGGCGGCCGCCGTCGACGTCGACACGCCGGCAACGGTGCGGCTTCGCCACCTGTTCGAGGCAATCTTGGACGGCTACGAACGCCACTATCCCTACATGCACCTGTTCATCCAGGAAGACGTCCGACGGCTTCCTGCCGATGACGCATCCGGTAGCGCAGCTCTGCAGGGCTGGGTCAGCAGGTTCGAGAAGGCGTTCATCGCGCTGATCGACGACGGAATCGCACGCGGTGAGCTCCGCGACTCGCTCGATCCGCATCTGGCGATGTTTGCGATGCTGGGCACCATCAACTGGTCGCATCGTTGGTTCCTGCCCGGGGGGAAGTTCTCGGGCAAGGAACTGGGCGCTCAGTTCGCCGAGATGTTCCTGGAGGGCATCCGCGCGCCACGCACCAGGGCTTCCCGCGGTCGACCCAAAGCTGGCTGAGCAAGCAACTATTCGCGGATGGGCGCACCGTTGTAACCCGGCAGGATTAGCGAACCGGCATCCACCGGGAGCTCGATGCCGGTGACCTCGGAGGCTTCGTCGGAGGCCAGCCAGGAGAACGCGTTTGCCACCGCAGTCGGGTCCAGCACCGACCGCCCTCGCAACACCGACATCCGGCGAAAGTACGACGTGCGCCGATTCTCCTGCTCGGCGGCCCCCGGAGTGAGCGCTCCCGCCGATTCGTTGTCGATCATCGGAGTATGGATGGCTCCCGGCAACACGGTATTGGCGCGAATGCCGTACTCGCCCAATTCGAGTGCGATCGACTTCATCAGTCCACACACCCCGTGCTTGGAGGCCGTGTAGGGTCCCAGCCCGCGTCGCGGCGTTCTGGCCTGCACCGAAGCGGTGGCGAGAATGACCCCCGACAGCTGCTTCATCAGCTGCGGCGCGACGGCCTTTGCGATCCGCCAGACACCGGCGACGTTGATGTCGAGGACCGCCTGCCACTCCGACTCTTCGACCTCCCAAAACGGTTTGGACAGCATGATTCCGGCGTTGGCCACCACTACGTCGATACGACCGAACTCGGCCAACGCCGCAGCGACGGCCGCATCGACGGAGTTCTGGTCCCGAACGTCGGCCACGGCGGTCAGGCAGCGGGCACCGTAACCCCGGACCGCGGAGGCAGTCTCGTCGAGATCGCGACTGGTGGACGTGGAAGCTTGAGCTTGTGCGACGGGCTCGGCGATGTCGCACGCGACGATCGCGGCGCCTTGACCCGCGAATACCTCTGCGGTCGCACGTCCGATGCCGCGAGCAGCCCCGGTGATCAGCACGACCTTGCCCTGATGACGGGTCAACGACGTCCCTTCGTGATGCGGTTGGTGGCAGGGGTGCTAACCGGCTCGCTCGACGGTGATCGGCACCGACCGAATGCCCTGGGTCGGCCACATCGTCCTGGCGATGTCACCGTCGAGCCGGAAGTCCGGGAAGGCCTTGAGGAATTCGTCGATGGCCACCCTGAGCTGCGCGCGCCCCAGCTCGGCTCCGATGCAGTAGTGCGTGCCAAATCCGAAGCTGACGTTGCGGGTGGGTGGTCGATCGAGAATGAACTC
>JAHFVB010000193.1 GCA_023264755.1 Mycobacterium sp.
TCATCTCCGCCGGAACGTCGCCGTCCAATCGCACCTTCTCGGGGCTCATCGCGCGCTACGGCACCGGAATGGGTTGCGACATCTGCAAACCCGTCGTCGCATCGATTCTCGCGTCGACGAGTTCGGAGCACATCCTGGACGGCGAGCAAGCCGCGCTGCAGGATTCCAACGACCACTTCCTGGCCAACATCCAGCGCAACGGCAGCTATTCGGTGGTCCCGCGGGTGCCGGGTGGCGACATCACTCCTGCGCAGCTGATCCTCATCGGCGAGATCGCTCGCGACTTCGACCTGTACACCAAGATCACGGGCGGCCAGCGCATCGACATGTTCGGGGCCAGGGTCGATCAGCTGCCGGAGATCTGGCGCCGGCTGGTCGAGGGCGGCATGGAGTCCGGACACGCCTACGGCAAGGCCCTGCGCACGGTGAAGACCTGCGTCGGCAGCGACTGGTGCCGCTATGGCCAACAGGATTCGGTGCAGTTGGCGATCGATCTCGAACTGCGCTACCGGGGCTTGCGGGCCCCGCACAAGATCAAGATGGGGGTGTCCGGTTGCGCGCGCGAGTGCGCCGAGGCCCGGTCCAAGGACGTCGGGGTGATCGCCACCGAGACGGGTTGGAATCTCTACGTCGGCGGCAACGGGGGTATGACCCCCAAGCATGCGCAGCTGCTGGCCAGCGACTTGGACCGCGAGACGCTGATCCGCTACGTCGATCGCTTCCTGATGTTCTACGTGCGCACGGCCGACCGGTTGCAGCGCACCGCACCATGGGTCGAGGGCCTCGAAGGCGGCCTTGACCACCTGCGCGACGTCGTGTGCAACGACTCGCTCGGGCTGGCCGCCGAGTTCGAGGAGGCGGTCGCCCGCCACGTCGCGGGGTACGCCTGCGAATGGAAGGGTGTCCTCGAGGATCCCGAGAAGCTTTCCCGCTTCGTCTCGTTCGTCAATGCGCCCGACGCCCCGGACCCGACCGTGGCGTTCACCGAGCGCTTTGGACGCAAGGTCCCCGTCGGCCTACCGAAGTTCCGACCGCTGCAGGAGACACCCTCATGACCCTTCTCGATGATCTCGAAACCGAGTTTTCCTCAGCCGATTCCGGGTGGACGACGGCCTGTGGCTACGACAGCCTGGTGCCGGGTCGCGGAGTGGGCGTGCTGATGCCCGATGGGGCGCAGGTGGCACTGTTCCGGCTGGACGACGGAGCCTTGGCGGCGATCGGCAACATCGACCCGTGCTCGGGGGCGGCGGTGATGTCGCGGGGCATCGTCGGTGACCGTGCCGGCCGCGCTTGCGTGCAGTCGCCGATCAAGAAGCAGGCCTTCGCCTTCGATGACGGCAGCTGTCTGGACGATGCTGCCGTGCGGGTGCCCGTCTACCGGACCCGCATCACCCCGGCCGGCGACGTCCAGGTGTGTGCCTGACTCCTCGCCCGGCCGCACTCCCCACCCCGTCGAATGTGGACTTTGGACCTTGGACACGCACCGCCGCGCCAGCCGGCGTGGAGGTAACCCACGTTCGGCGCTGACGGTCGGGGGTTAGAGCGCGTTCAGCACGCGTTGCTGGACGGGTGTGCACTGGCTTGGCGCCGCGACTGGCTGCTCGGGCGGCGGCTTCCACTTCTCGACCGTCTGGACCACCCAGTAGGCGCCGAACAACGCGATGAGCACCACCTCGACCACCAGCACCACGTGGCTGAAGGCGCTCAGTACGAAGTGCACCACCACCGCGGCGCTCAACGTGGCCGCCATCGCGACCGCGATCACGCGGTAAATGCGTTGATAGAGTTGGGGATTGGTACTCTGGGCCGCTCCCTTGTCGGTGAGGAACGCGGTGAGGAACACCGTCCCGATGATCGCCGCGAACATCACGGTGGCGGCAATTCCGTGCGCGTTCGCGACGAACCAGGACGGTGCGCCGATCAGCGCCGCCAACCCGACGGCCAGCACCGCGCGTTGGGCCCACATCGCGGCCTTGGCGATGAAGCCCAGCTCGCGTCAGGTGCCGGTGCGGCGATACATCCACCACGACACGGCCCGCGACACGACGAGTCCGACGACCAGGGCCCATACGTTCGCGACGATCGCGGCCTGCGTCACCGCATCGACCGGCAGCCTCGTCGCCCCGCACAGCACCGGGCGGGTGGTCGGTACGAAGGCGACCACGAAGGCGAGCGCACCCGCCAGGTTGAGCAGCACGTCTTCAGTGGGTTTGAGCCCTTGGTACACGATCAGCAACGTGCCGACTGCGCAGATGGTGCCGATGAACACGGCATGCGCAGACGTGTAGTAGTAGGCGCTGATGGACGTCTGCCAGCACGTCGCGCCGACGCGTTCGATGGTCAGCGCGGCCCCGAGCATCACCAGCATGACGGGGATGCCGCCGCGCAGGTAGCGGTAGGTGTCCAATGCGTAGTCGCGGTCCATGGCGTCCGATTGTCCGCCCCGGTCGCCCCGCGCGGTCAGGTATCGCGCGGCGCGCGAATCCACTAGCTCGCGACGGGGAGCTGGGCCCTTCGGAACCGGCTGGTGATCAGCCGGACCACGCCGGCATGGGTACCGATGGGCTCGGCCACCACGTCGGCCCCGGACGCCCGGAGTCGATCTTGGAAGAGCCCGTCGGCCAACAGGTAGGACGCCACGGCGACCCGGCGGACGCCGCGGGCCCGCAGCCCGGCCACCGCGGAGGCGACGCTGGGTTCGCCGGTGGCCGCGAAGGCCAGTTCGACGCGCTGCCCGAGCGCCGCCGACAGCAGGGCGGCGGTGATGCGCAGGTCGCGCTGGGCGTTCGGGTCCGACGTCCCCGCCGCGGCGAGGACTACCGAATCGGAAGGTTGCCAGCCGGCTTCGATCAGCCGCTGCGTGACCACCCGGACCAGTTCGTGAGAGGGGCCGAGGGCCGCGGTCACCAGCGCGTTGGGATGGCCACTGGCCTGCACGTGCTCCGGGAGGTCGCGGCGGACGTGGTATCCGCTGGACAGGAAGGCGGGTACCAGCACAGCCGGGCCGTCGTCGCCGAGGGTGGCCAAGACCTCGCTCGGTGTCGGGCCGAGCACGTCGACGAAGGCGGTGCGGACTCGGCGGCCCAACGCGGTGCTCACGCGGTCGGCGAGCTCGCCGACCATTTCGATGCCGTGGGCCTTGCGGGTGCCGTGCGCGACCAGGATCGGGATCATCCGACACCGGCCGGGTGGGACTCGTCGACCGTCAGCCGGTAACCGCGCTTGACCACCGTGGACACGATCTGCTTGTCACCCAGCGCCGTGCGCAACCGCAGCACCGCAGTCTCGACCGCGTGGGTGTCCGAACTGGTGCCGGGAAGCGCGTTGAGCAGTTCGTTGCGCGACACCACGGTGCCGGGGCGGTGCGCCAGGGCGCGGATGGTGGCCATTCCGGCGGGGGAGAGCTCCTTGACCACGCCGTCGACCAGCACGCAGGTGCCTCGGATCTCGAGCAGGTGCCCAGCTACCTTGACCGTGCGGGCTTGAAGCAGAGGCAGCTCGTCGGTGATGTGGCGGGCCAGGGCGCCGAGGCGCATGCGTTCGGGGGAGGACGTCGGGACCCCCAGCCGGACCAGTGGGCGCGCCGTGACGGGCCCGACGCACATGGCATGGACGTCGGTGCGCAGCGCCGACAACACTCCGTCTTCGACGCCGAGTTCCACGGCGCGCATCAGCATCGCGGCCACCGCCGGGGCTGAGGTGAAGCTGACGGCGTCGAACTTGTGCTCGGCCACGCCCACGACCAGCTGGTCGAATGCTCCGTTGCGCGGAGCGGGGTGCCAGCGGTACACCCGGATGGGCACCACGTGGGCGCCCCCGGCCCGCAGCTCGTCGAGGAACTCGGGGAACGGATCCCAATCGGCGGTGGCACCGTGCAGTTGCACGGCGATCCGCAGCCCCTCGATACCGCCCTCGCGCAGGTAGTGCACTACTTCGCGGGACGACTCGGAGTCCGGTGACCACTCTTCTGGAAGCCCGGCCGCGCGCAGCGCCCCGGTGGCCTTCGGTCCGCGGGACACGACGCGAGCGGACTTCAGGGCTTCGGTCAGTTCGCCGGCCAGCCCCCACCCGTCGGCGGCGGCCATCCAGCCACGCAATCCGATGCCCGTCGTGGCGACGACGACGTCCGGCGGGTCGGCGATCAGCGCTTCGGTGTGCATGCGCAGTTCGTCGTCGTCGGGTAGCGGCACCATCGCGATGGCTGCGGCGCTGGTGACCGACGCTCCGCGGCGGGTCAGCAACGCACTCAATTCCTCGGCCCGGCGAGCCGAGGTCACCGCCACTCGGAACCCGGTGAGCGGCGCCCAATCAGGTTGACCCATGGCACCCAGTGAATGCATCGCGTGTTACCGACCGGTTACCTGGGCATTGCTCCCACGTGTTTTCCCACGATATTGATGAATCGACCGTCAACTTCCCCTCACAGGCGGTGGACTCGGCCGGTGAGCTCAGAGGTTCACCAGACGTCGCCGAGCCGCTACTCGCAGGTAAGCGCGGCCCCGGTATCCAGCTCGGCGCCCAATTCGGAGTCGACCGGCAAGACGAACAAGGATCCGTCGTCGTCCGGGGTGGGCGTCAGTCCGGTGGGGGCGAGCACCGAGGACGCACCTTGCCACGGCAACCACCCGCGGGAGACGTACAGCGGCCGGCCCGCCTCCGAGGCGCTGAGCGCGCCGAGTTGGTAGGCGCCGCGCAATACCTGTTCGAGGGCATCCATCACGGCAGTGGCCAGCCCCTGGCCGCGCCAGTCCTCCCGGACGGCGACGGCTTCGAGGTAGCCACAACGCAGCACGGTGTCCTGGTAGATCAACCGACGCAGGACGACGGCGCCGTGGGCGACCAATGTTCCTCGGACGCAGATCAGCGCGTGCATGCCACCGAGCGCGTGGTCCCAATCGGCGTCGGTGAACGTACCGTCGAACGCCTCGATGAGCATGCGCCGCGCCCCGGTTCGGGTTTCGGCGTCGAGATCTGAGGTGTGAACCAGCCGCGCCGTGTGCACCCCTCGGTTCTACCAGGGTTGGCGCGGGCGTGACCAGTGGAACCGGAGGTGTTGTCCGGGCCGCAGCTGGGCGACCTTGTCGATGTCTCGGTCGGCCACCACGCCGATGACCGGGTATCCGCCGGTCACGGGGTGGTCCGGTCCGAGGATCACGGGTAATCCATTGGGAGGCACCTGAATTGCACCGCGGGTGGCCCCTTCGCTTGGCAACTGCCGGTCGGGCCAGCGGGGCTGCAGCGGGGGGCCGACCAGTCGGACCCCGACCCGGTCGCTGCGGTCGGAGGCGATCCAATCGGTATGGACCAGGGCATCTGGCTGGGCGAACCAGTCGTCCCGTGGGCCGGGCACCACCATCAGTTCCCAGGGGCCCGCGGCGATGGCGGCGACCGGCGCCTGGTCGAGCTCGGGGAAGTCCGCGGTGTGTGCGCCGATCGGCAGCACGTCGCCCGGCTGCAACGGGCGGGGCCCGAGCGCGGACATGACGTCGTAGCTACGCGATCCGAGCACCGGTGCGACGTCGATGCCACCGCGTACCGCCAGATAGCTGCGCAGTCCGGTGTGCGGGGCGCCGAGCGATATCACTTGGCCGTCGTGGGCGTAGTGAATGCTGTTGGTGCCGAAGGGGACTCCATCGATCGACGGATCGGCGTCGGCGCCGGTGACGGCGATGGCCACGTCGCCACCACGCACCCGCGCCGAGAAGCCGCCGAATGTCACCTCGATGGTGGCCCGTTCGTTCGGATTGGCGACCAGCCGGTTGGCCAGCGCGTGCGAGCGCCGGTCGGCCGCCCCGGAGCTGGATACGCCCAGGCCCGCCAGGCCCGGCCGGCCGAGGTCTTCGACCAGTGCCAACGGGCCGGTCTTGAGGATCTCCAAGGTTGCGCTCATGAGGCCGCCCTCCTAGCCGATCGCGCGGAACTGAACCCACATGCCGGGCGTCAGCAACGCGGGTCGGTCCCGCGTCTCTTCCCACAGCACGACGTCGGTGCGGCCGATCAGCTGCCAGCCGCCAGGTGACTCCCGGGGGTACACCCCGCTGAACTCGCCAGCGAGTCCGACCGAACCGGCTGGGACCCTGGTGCGCGGCTCGGCTCGCCGCGGTACGTGCAGCCGCGGATCGCCTCCGACAAGATACGCGAAACCCGGTGCGAAGCCGCCGAATCCGACGCGCAGGGGCGTGCCGGTGTGGGCGGCGACGACCTCGTCCGGCGACAGTCCGGAGAGTTTGGCCACCTCCGCGAGGTCGGTGCCGTCGTACGTCACGTCGAGCACGACGTCGGGCTGGACGTCTCGCGGCGCGGTCGCCTCGGCCAGGTCCGCGGTCGTGACGTGCAGCGTCGCCAGGCGCTGCTTGGTGGGCTCGCGATGGCGTGGCCCGGCCAGCTGCACCAACACGGTGCGTGCTCCGGGTACCAGGTCGATCACGCCGACCAGGTCGGCGGCGCGCAACTGCTCGACGCAGGTCAATACCTGAGCGGTGCTGTCGAATTCGAGCAACAGCGCCTGGTCTCCGTAGTCATGGACGGTGCCGGGCGACATCACGTCCACCGCCTCCGCTGTGACTGTCATCTGCCCACGCTACCCACGGGTAGCTACCGTTTCGAGCGGGTTTAGGAGCTCGCCAGAAGAGCCTTAGCAAAGGCTCATACGGCCAATTGGTAGGTCGGTTCGCGACGCTTGATGTAGGCGATCACGCGGTAGGTGACGGGCAGCATCACGATCTCGACCGCGGTCTTGTACACCCAACCTTGGGCGGTGTACACGACGAAGTCGTGGAAGGTGTTGATGCCGATGGCCCCGGCGGCGATCGAGCAGAACACCAGGGTGTCACCCAGTTGGCCGGCAAACGTCGAGCCGACCAGCCGGGCCCACAGGTGCTTCTCCTTGGTGCGTTCCTTGATGGCCACGACGACCCAGGCGTTGATGGTCTGTCCGACGATGAAGCCGGCGAGGCCCGCGATGATCAGTTGGGTGTAGGCGTGGACGACGTTCTCGAAGGCCGCCTGATTCGGGTAGAAGTCCGCGGCCGGAAGGTAGATGGTCACCCAGAACGCGGCTGCGGCAAGGATGTTCATCGAGAAGCCGAGCATGATCGCGCGGCGGGCGGCCTTGAATCCGTAGACCTCGGACAGCACGTCGCCGATGACGTAGGTCAGGGGAAAGACGATGAAGCCACCGTCGGTGATGATCGGGCCGAAGGCCACCCCCTTGGTGGCGGTGACGTTGGAGATGATGACCAGCGCGGTGAAGACGGCGACCAGGACCGGATAATAGGCCGAGCCGACCTGGGCGAATATCGTCTTGGGCGGTTCGGTGCGTTCGAGCTCGTTGGTCACCCGGACATCTTGTCATCCGGAGCCGAACCCGGACGGATCGCCGAAGCGCACGCTCAGCAGCGCATGCTCAGCAGTGTTAGCCCAGCACCTTGGCGATCATGGGTGGCAATTTGTCGGCCACCACCGGGTAGGACAGCACCGAGGAGAACGCGATGGCCCCGGACAGGTCCTTTCCGGTGAACACGTTGCGGTTCGACTTCGTCGACTTCAGCGTGGCGAACATCGGGTCGGCCAGCAACGCGGCTTGGTCTGCGTCGCTCTCGGTCTTCCAGACGACGACGTCGGCTGCGTCCAGCACCGAGGGCAGCCGGTCGCGTGGCACCTGCGCCCGACCTTGCTTGACGAACTCGTCGATGCCGTCGGGGAGGGTGAACCCCATCTGGGTCAGATATTCGCTGCGCCAGCCGGGTGGGGTGACGTCAGCCTGCCCTCGGTAGAACGTAGCGCTCACCACGACGACCTTCTTGCCGCTGAATTGCGGGTTGTTCTTTGCGACGTCGGCGAACTTGGCGTCGACCGCCGTGACGAGCTGGTCCATGTCGGAGTGCTTGAATACGGCCTGGCCGATGGTGTTGGCCTGGTCCTTCCACGGTTCGAAGAAGGCGTCCTGGCCGGATTGGGCCACCGTCGGGGCGATTGCCGAGAGCTTGGCGTAGGTGTCGGCGTCGAGGCCGGCGTTGGTGGCGACGATGAGGTCGGGCTTCAGCGCCGCGATCGGGTCGACCTGGATGCCGTCGGACAGGCTCAGCACGGCGGGTTGCGCGTTGCCGAGTTTGGCTTGCGCCCAGGGCCATACGCCGAAGGGCTGGTTGCCGAACCAGTCGGTGATCGCGATGGGGACCACGCCGACCGCCAGCAGGTCGTCCTGTCCAGTGAACCCGGCGCTCACCACCCGCTTTGGTGGGCCCGGGATCTTGGTCTCGCCAAAGGCGTGCTTCACGGTGACCGAGCCGTCCGAGGCGACGGCCCCCGGTGTGGTCTTGGGACTACACCCGGCGGCAACCGCGGCGGTGCCGGCGGTGAGTACGAGAAAGCTACGGCGGGACCACGTTGCGGGCACGGGCCGAGCGTAGCCGCTAACCGGTGTCCAAGCTCCCGAACGTGCGGTTAGTCCTCGTCGGCGACGAAGGAGTCGGCTTCGCTGACGCCGTAGTCCTTCATGGCGGCGCCGACCTCGTCCTGGGCTCGGCGCAGCGCCGCTCCGACGCGATTGCGGGCGTCGTCCACGGCCGCCCCCACCTCGTCGCGTTC
>JAHFVB010000194.1 GCA_023264755.1 Mycobacterium sp.
CTCGACGTCCTCGACGGCCCGCCGACCCAGTCCGATCAACGGTCCGTAGAAGCGGATGATCTCGTCGACTGCCCCGGGAGTCAGACTCGGGTCGGCTAGCAGGCGGGCCCGGTGCTCGGGGTGGCGCGCCAGATGGATCAACGCATGCCCCAGCGAGTTCGCCGACGTGTCGTGACCGGCAGAAGTCAAGAGCATGTAATAGCCGTGAAGCTGGGTGGGGGTGAGCGACTGGCCGTTGACTCTCGCCTGTAGTAGCGCGCTCATCAAGTCGTCGCCGGGATTCTCGGTCCGCGCCGCCGACTCTCTGGTGACGTAGTCGGCCACGGCGTTTGAAACGTCGAGCAACAATTGCAGATTGCCTTCGGTCATGGCCTGCACGATCGACGAAGTCCAGCTGCGGAATTCGGCCCACATCGACTCAGGTACCCGCAGGGCCAGACACAACGCCTCGCCCGCGAAGGGCTGGGCGAAGTCCCGGGAGGCATCGAAACTCTCGAGGTCGCGAAGTGGCTCGATGAGGCTGATGGCGATCTCACGAAGCCGGGGCACCAATTCGGTTACCTTGGACTTGGCCAGCAGTGGCAATAGCGGAGCCTTGTAGTTCTGGTGGTCCGGCGGATCGCTCTGGAGCGGTAGCCACGGAAATCCCAGGTCGAGATGGGGCACCGTGAACTGCGGCGCCGAAGAGAACGTGCCCGGCCGCTTGCACGCCGAGGTGATGTCGTCGTGCTTGAGCAAGGACCAGAATCCGCCGAAGTCCTCGGTCCACGCCACCGGACACTTCTGACGCAGGTCGGTGAAGGTTTGCGCGTAGCTCATGTCCTCATCGGGTGCCAACGGGCTCCAGTCACTGACCCGAGTCTGTGCTTCAGTCATGGCGCCAAGCTTCTTCCGGCGGAGGCGCTTTCGGTACCCGATGGTTCCATCTGCCAGAACCCGACCGCTCGAGGCCAGACCCCGCCCGTCGTACGGAACCGGTTCCGATCCCCAGAACGCCGAGCCAAGCACTCGACGTTCGATCGGCGACCATGTCGGGACGCATTCAGACAAGACGACGCTCGAGGGCGGCCTTCCCAGCGGCGCAGCCGGGTTCGCCCCAATCGGCAGCCGGGACAAGATCGAGAAGGGCATGACGTGACCAAGACACAGACCGCACTCGTTACGGGAGCCGGAGCCGGAACCGGCCGCGAGTACGTTCGGTTGCTGCTAGCCGACGGCATCCGCGTGCTGGCCGTAAGTTTGCTCGACGCCGAACTTGCCGAGCTGGCAGGGGATCTCGATCCAGGTAGCGGACGCTTGGTGCTCAAGCAAGCCGACCTGTGCGAACCCGACTCCGCGGAGAAGCTACTGGCCTGGTGCGACGAGCACGGCTACCAAGTCGACATTCTGATCAACAACGCGGGATTTGCGGTCTATGGGTCCCCCACCGAGCTCGACCTCACCAAGATCGAGCGCATGCTGGCCCTCAACGTGGTGACCTCCACCAAGCTTTCGATGGTCTTCGGTCGGAGGATGAAGGAACGCCGCGCTGGCAAGATCCTGGTGATGGGATCCTCCGCGGGCTTCTCCCCCACCGTTCGATTCGCCGCGTACGGGGCCTCGAAGGCCTACACCAATACCTTCAGCCTGGCCCTGGGCGCCGAACTGGAGCAGCATGGCGTCGCCTTGACGTGTGTCGCGCCCGGCTCGTTCCAGTCGAAGTTCGCCGCTACCGCGGATGTGGACGGGTTCGCGGGCAATTCGATCATGAAGCGCATCTACAAGAGTGAGAAGCTGGATGCGCCAGCCGTCGCACGCATCGGTTATCAAGCCATGAAGGCCGGCAAGTCGATGGTCACCGTCGGCAGCAAGGGCATCGCGGCCAAGGTGTTGGCCCGCACGTTGTCCCCGGTCTTCATGGCCCGGCGCTCGCGAATCCTGTAGGCGGATCGCGCCACCCGTCAGCGGTGCCGGGCAATGCGCTCCTCGATGGCGCGCACTCCGTCCAGGAATGCCGGCCGGGTGGTCGACCACTGCTGGGCGACCGTCTCCCGCTCCAGCGCCGTGTCGTGCGCGGAGATCGTCGACGAATCCCGCAGCGTGGCGGTGAGCCGGTGGACGAACGGTAACTCCTGGCGGTCGAGTCGACGGCCAAGTTCAATGGCCGCCTCGATCAGGTCGTCGTCGGGGTGAACCGCAGCGACCAATCCGACGCCCAACGCCGTCTGCGCGTCCCACTGCTCGCCGAACAGGCATGCCATCGTCGCCTGTTGCTGCCCGACAGCCCGGGCCAGCAGCCAGCTGTGGCCGCCGCCGGGATGAATCCTCAGCTCCGCGAACCGCGTATCGAAGCGTGCTCGAGCGCCAGCCAGCCGCACGTCGCACGCCAACGCGAGATTGAACCCCGCACCAACCGCGGGCCCGTTGACCGCGGCAATCGTCGGCAACGGTGATCGGTAGGCCCGAAGGAAGCCCTCGTAGACGTTCTTCACCGACTCGAAGTCACCATCGACTGCCGCGCGCAAAGTGCCGAGTTGGGCGCCGGCGCAAAACGCGCGACCCCGACCCGTCAGTACGACGCACCGAACGGAATCATCGGCCTCCGCTTCGTCGAAGGCCGCGCCGAGTTCCGCAACGAGCCGTGTCGAGAGCGCATTGCGCGTGTCGGGTTCGTTGAGGGACAGCAGCGCGACGCCGCCGTGGCGAGTGGATAGTACGGATTCAGACGTCATGGGTGAGGCCTTGCGCTCGGTTGCTCGGCACGTTGCGTGGCCGCAAACGCGGTTGTCCTGGTGAGCCCCACCCAGGGACTCGTCGCCCCGTCATCGGTCAGGTCGGCGAGCAGCTCGCTCGCCCAGAATGATTCACCGGCATACTCGTCGCGCCACGACCATAGAGACCGGGTGTAGTGGTGCAACTCGTATTCGAGGGTGATTCCGATGGCGCCGTGAAGTTGGTGGCCGATTCGAGCTACTCGACCGGCCGCCAACCCGGTGCGCGTCTTCGCGGTGGCAATCGGACCCACCGGGAGTAATGAGTGCCCGTTGCCGATGACGGCGAGGGCGTGAGCGACGGCCGCCTCAGCGCAAGCCGTCTCGCCCTTGAGGGCCGCCAGTTCCTGTTGAACTGCCTGAAACTGCGTAAGGCTGCGACCAAACTGACGACGTTGAGTGCAATAGTGCGTGGTCAGTTCCAGTATGGCTTCGCATGCGGCCGCGAGCTGAATGCTCCTGGCCAGCGCTCCCGCCAGCTGCACTTGGCCCACGAGGTCATCGATGGGCAGCGCAACCCGTTGTACGGCAACAGGATCGACCGCCGAAAGCGTGACGTCATCGCGGGGCTCGGTCGCGAGATTGCCACCTGCGACGATGTCGGCAGTGCTGGCTGCGACGAGACTGACCGCGCTGAGTTCCTCGTCACCTGCCAGCACCAGGAAGTGCGAAGCCCATCGCCCCCACGGCACTCGGTGCGCCTCGACGTGCAGGCGCGCGCCGGCGACGACCGCCGGTGTCGGGAGCACCATCACACATCGGGCGTCGTCGGGTGGGCGCAGCCCGACCATCGTCAACACCCGATTCGATACGACCAATGAGTCGGCCAGGGGCAACGAATGCGCACTGGCCGCACACGCCGCGGCTACTGCGGCCGCATCCGAGAACTCGCCGCCAGCGCCACCCAGGCGCTCGGACAACCCGACCCGATCCCAGCCCCCGTCGACGAGGCGGTCGAAGGCTTCGCGAGCACCAGCGGAGGAATCCGCGCCCACGCGGGGAAGGGTGCGTAGCAGCTCGGCAACGGTCTGGCGGACGTCGTCGCTCACGAGCTCACCAACGACCGGGCAATGATGCCCCGCAGAATTTCGTTCGTGCCGCCGCGCAACGTCGAATCCGGGCCGTGCAGGATCGCTTCGGCGTACAGCCGGGTGAGTTCGTCGGAAGCGTCGGGATCGGGCTCGACGGGGTGCAGACGCCGTACCGCGTCGACCACCCTGGCTTCGAACCTCGTTCCAACGTCCTTGACCAGAGCCGCTTTGGTGACCGGCGACTCACCCCGCTGCAGTGCGTCGGCCACCTGAGCAGACATCGTTCGCAACGTCTGCAGTTCGGCGAGCAGCATTCCGAGCTCCGGATCAACGGCCGGCGCCCGTCGGCGGATCAACTCGAACAACAACGGAGCCGTGGACAGAAACCGCTCGGGCCCGCTGCGTTCGTTGGCCAATTCCGCGGTGACCTGTGTCCATCCGCTGCCCTCGACACCCAGTAGTGCCGACTCCGGAACGTCGACGTCGTCGAAGAGCACCTCGGTGAAGTGGCATTGACCGTCCAGGGTCCGGATGGGACTGACGTGCACGCCTCGGGTGTCCAAACCGATGATCAACTGCGATAGCCCCGCATGACGCGCCGCAGCGTCGACTGGGCGCGTTCGGACGAGGGCGAGCACGTGGTGGGCCGAGTGGGCATGGCTGGTCCACACCTTGCGACCGTTGACCCGCCAACCCGTTTCGGTGCGGCAGGCCGTCGTTCGCACCGAAGCCAGGTCCGAGCCGCTCTCCGGCTCGGACATGCCGATGGCGAAGTACAGTTCGCCACAAATGATGCCAGGGAGGTAGCGCCGACGCTGTTCGTCGGTGCCGTGGCGGATGAGCGCCGGACCGATCTGGCGGTCGGCAAACCAGTGCGCAGCCACCGGCGCTCCGGCGGCCAGCAGTTCTTCGTTGAGCACCAGGCGCTCGCGTTCGGACCGTCCGGCGCCGCCGCACTCGGTGGGCCAGGTCATTCCGATCCAGCCCCGCTGGCCTAGCGCGGCACTGAACTCCGGTGAGTGCGCCGACATCCAGCAGTCGCAGTGCGCACGGAACCCGATGCGCCTGCGAGTGTCGTCGAGGAACGCGCGAACCTCGCCGCGTAGTAGCCGAAGTCCCTCGGACTCGGCCCCGGGCGGCAGTGCGCCGACGGAAGCGCTTTCGTCCTGAGCTCGTACGGTCTGCACCGGTCAGGGCTGTTTCTCGCCGTGGCGGAAGATGTCGATGGCCGAGCTCGGGCAGCCGTGCGCGGCCTCGGTCAACTCCTCGGGCGTCCATTTGCCGTTCGGTTGGAAGACCGCCAGCCCGGTGTCGTCGAAGTCGAACCCGCCGGGTGAGGTCAGGGCGCATATCCCGATGCCCACACAACGGTCATGGGACACCGAGGCGCTCCACTCGCTGGCTTGTCGGTTGGTCATGACTGACGAAAGGTGAGGTGCAGCTGCTGAACACTGCGAGAGACGATGTTGGGGACGTAGTCGAAGCGCGTCTCGTGGATGTCGAACCGAGGGAACACTGCGCTGAGCGCCAAGAAGGCCTCCTGGGCCTCCAGCCGCGCCAACGGGGCTCCGAGGCAGGTGTGAATGCCTTGCCCGAAGGCAGCGTGCCGATTGGGCGAGCGCCCGATGTCGAGCTGATCGGGTTGGTCGAATTGGGCCGGGTCGCGGTTCGCCGCATATTGCACCAGCAGGACTCGATCGCCCTCGGAAAGCTGGTGGCCGCCGAGTTCGAACGGCTCCTTGGCCCAGCGCGCCATTGCCCGAATCGGACCGTCGTATCGCAGTACCTCTTCGGTGGCGGTCCCGGCCAGCGTGGGATCTGCCCGCAGCCGGTCCCACTGCTCGGGGAACCGGGAGAACGCAATCATGCCGTTGCACAACAGATTCATGGTGGTCTCGTGGCCCGCGAAGACCATCAGCACGGCATTGGCAATCACTTCGTCCTCGGACAGGAAGTCGCCGCGCTCCTCGGCGGCCACCATGCCGCTGAGCAGATCGTCCTTGGGGTTGACCTTCTTGTCACGCACGATCGGGCGCAGGAAGTCGACGAGCGCCTTCATCGCGGCCTCCCCCTTGGCGAAACGATCCTCGTCGTTGCCGCTGACGAAGATGACCGCCCCCAGATCTTCGGCCCACTCCCTTACTTGCTCCCGACCCTCGGGTGGCACCCCCAGGTACTCGGCGATCACGATCACCGGCAAGGTGAAGGCGAACCGGGAGATGAAGTCGACCTCCGACTGGCCGGCCATGGGCGCTATCAGGCTTGCGACCAGCTCCTTGACCTGCGGGCGGATCACCTCGACGCTGCGCGGGGTGAAGGCCTTGTTCACCAGCGCTCGCACCCGGGTGTGGTACGGCTGGTCCTTCCAGACGAAGAATTTGGTGAGGAAGTCGAAGAGGTTCTGGTACTTCGACGACGCCGCAGTCAACGATTCACCGAACGGTCCACCGAACCGGTCCGACGACAGTCGAGCATGGTCACGGTAGCCGGCGATCACGTGGTCGTAACCGGTGACGATCCAGCCGTTCCAGCGCTGATTCCAGTACACCGGATCCACGTCGCGAAGGGACTTGTAGAAGCTCGCGGGATCGCTTATCGCCAGCGGAGACAACAGGTCGTCCAAGTCGGCCCGGTCCGGAAGAACAATCTCGGTCATCGAAGACTCGCCCCAAACTCTCTCGCTCTGAAAGGCTTTCAGAGGGTTGGAATGCCCCGTCGGCATAGGCTGCGACCACTGGCAGCTCGTCGCGAACGCTCGGCCGGTTCGCCGCGACGCCAGTCTAGGAAGGCATCGCCGCCCTGTCAACGCATCTGTTGACTAACCTGGCGAGTGAGGCGTTTCATGGGTCGTTCAGTACCACCCGGCGGGCGAAGGGAACCGATCATGCGTGGATGGGGCCGATGGGGCGCCGACGACGAACTGGGCGCGTTGAACCTGCTGGATGCGACCCGAGTCCGCCGCGGCCTCGCCGAGGTACGGGATGGCATGGTGGTACCGCTGAGTGCACCGATCGTCAGCGGAACCGGATTCGGCGTGGTCGGTAGGACTCCGCCAGTGCACTACATGGTGCGCGACGGCGGCGACTACGCCGCCGGCCTATCCGAACGAGCCGGATTCGGCTTTGCCGATGACGTGATTACGTTGCCGACACACGGTGTCACCCACGTCGATGCGCTGTCGCACGTGTGGCGCGACGGCCAGATGTACAACGGCCACCCCTCCGACCGAGTGACCAGCCGCGGAGCGGCACTGCTCGGGATCGAGAAGATGACGCCCATCGTGACCCGCGGGGTATTCGTCGACGCCGCCCCGGGTGGCAGCCGGACGCCTGACACTCCCATACACGTCGCGGAACTACGGCAGCTCGTCGATGACGCAGGTGTCGAGCTCTCCCCAGGAGACGCACTCTTGGTTCGTACCGGCTGGCTCGAGGCCTACCGGGAAGGCGCAGCCGATGGCTCCCGCTGGCCCGGGCTCGACGTGGATTGCGCCGAATGGCTGGCCGAGTCCGACGTCGTACTGGTGGGTTCGGACAACGTAGGAGTCGAAGCGTTCCCCTCTTCAGATCCCAAATGCCAAGTCCCCCTGCATATCGCGCTGCTCCGCGGACATGGCGTCTACCTATCGGAACTGATGGAGCTGTCCCGGCTCGCAGCGACGGGCCGGTCCACCTTCCTGTTCGTGATGGCGCCGTTGCCGCTGGTGGGCGCGGTGGGTAGTCCGGTCGCTCCCGTCGCCGTGCTGTGAGTACGCCTCCCGCCGAGTCGGCCCATGTCACCCGGTCCAAGACCATGGAACTCAGCTGCATTGGGCCGGAGCGCTACCAGCTGACCGGACGACTCACCGATACCTCGTTCCATGGCGACTATGGGCGCTCTACCGATGGCGCCGAACCGCCCAATCTGCAGTTGATCCACGACTTCCTCGTCGAGGGTGAACTCATGGGCCCCGAGCTCGTGGTCACGCGGCTCGAGGTACGCGGCGAAACCCACCCCTATCGTCAGTGCCCCGCCATCCTGCCGAGTTGCCAACGCTTGATCGGCAAGTCATTGGCAAGCAGCTGGCGCCGCACCGTCTTGCAGACCTTGGGCTCGACGGCCGGCTGCACCCATGTGACGACATTGCTGATCGGCCTCGCCGAGGCGCGCACGATGGCGTTCTTCTTGCAGATGAACGCCGTCCAGCCGTACTCACCGGAGACGCGAGCGGACGGACGTTGGACCGCGGCGGGTTTGGAGCTCGCTCCGAGCATCGTCGGGGCCTGTCACGTGCTGCGCCCCTCGGGCTCGGTGGTGCGGGCCGCGCGCCAGCTCCAGAAGCGCGCCGGCACGAGCCCCGAGCCAACAGCCGAATAACTGCGTTCCATCTACGTCAACACGCCCGTAGACGGCCGTTTCGTCGGCTTGTTAGGTTGCTGCCCAGCTCGACGACTCGAACCCTCGAGCGAAAATCCCACGGAGGACGATGTGCTTGACGTCAGAAGCGCGATGCGCCGCTCTGCGAACTTTCACCGCAATCTGATCGCCGTCGAAAGTGGCGACAAAGCACTGACTTTCGCCCAAGCTTGGGAACGAGGGCTCCGACTGGCCAACGCGTTGATCGACTTGGGGGCCAAACCGGGCGACAGGGTGGCAGTGCTCGAGGACAACTGCATCGAAGCCTGCGACTTCTACCTCGCCGCCGCCATCGCCAACGTCGCTCGGGTCCCGCTGTACCGGCGCAACTCCCGGGCCTCCCACGAACACATGATCCGGCACACGGGGGCCCAGCTGGTCCTAGTATCCGCCGAACTCGCCCACGAAC
>JAHFVB010000195.1:0-4080 GCA_023264755.1 Mycobacterium sp.
CCGGTCGAAGCACGTGCGCGGGTGGCCGCTACAGACCGTGAATGCCCTTGTACAGCACCAGCACACCCAGAATCACCAGGATGGCCGCGACGAGCGCGGCGTGCTGGGCCTCCATCCAGTCCTTGAGGCGCGTCAGCGGTTCGTCGAGCCGGTCGCCGGAAACGGCGTACGCCAGGATCGGGAGCGCGACCGTGGAGGCGGCCAGCGCGACGTAGTAGACGAGGCCGAGGACGATGCCCGTGTGACTCGACCCCTCGGTGCCTATCGCCAAACCCGCTGCGGCACACATGAACAGCACCTTGGGGTTGACGGCCACCAACACTAGGGCGGTCACGGCGGCTCGCGGCGGGGTGATCTTCGCGAAGCTGCTCATCCACTTCGGCGAGTGGGTCGAACGGTTGCGGGTCAGCCACTTGTAGCAGCCAAACAGGATGAGGGCGGCCCCGATGGCGATGCGTAGGTAGGACGCCCAGGAGGGCGGGGTGCTGCGGCCGCCGCCGAGCAGGCTCGACACCGCGACGAAGATCCCGGTCAGCGCTGCCAGGCCGACGACCCACCCCACCAGGAAGGCCAGCCCCGCCGGCCTGGGCTGCGGGGCATGGAGCACCAGCACCGCCGGAATGATCGTCAGCGGTGACAGCGCGACCACGAGGGCCAGGGGAATCAGTTCGGTCAACACCGCTCGCAAACCTAGCAAGGGAACGCCGATTCGGGGTGGTTTGTCGGCCGACGCAACGTGGAGCGACCCGTGCTCGCGGTAGTCTCCGTCTGGCTCAGCAACGCCGAATCGCCGTCGGCGGCAGGGGGACGCCATGCAGCGTCGATGGGGTCGATCGCTGCTCGCGTCGATCGTCGTACTTGCGATGATCACGGCGCTGACCAGTTGCACGCCCGCCAGGCCGCCCGCAACGAACCCGCCGCCGGGGATCAATGCCGGACCCGACGGCAAACCGGCGCCTTTCCGGGAGCCGGTACGGCTGTCGAGCAAGGACGGCGTGCTCGAGGTACGGCTGTCGGCACACCAGGGCACCGTCAACCTGGACACCGTCGCCCAGCCCGTCACCAACTTCCTGGTCTTCGGCTACGACCTGATCAAGGGCACTAGCTCGGACGGATCGACCAGGGGCGACAATCTCTACCCCGCGCCCACGTTGCACGTCGCCCCTGGTGAGCGGTTGATCGTCCACTACGACAACGACCTTCAGGGTCTGACGATCGACGACTTCAACGACCCGGCGCAGACTCCGAAGGGCGGCGACGTCCCGAGGTACCCGCCCGCGCTGCGGTCGGTACCGCTGAATCTGCACACCCACGGACTGCACGTGAGCCCGTCCGGAAACGCCGACAACGTCTTGCTGTCCATCCCGGCCGGGATGGGCAACACCTATCAGTACGCGGTGCCGTCGAACATGCCCAACGGGCTGTACTGGTACCACAGCCATCGCCACACCGTGACCGCCCAGCAGACGTACCTGGGGCTGGCGGGCCTGCTGGAGATCGGTCGGCCGGACGGCAACGTACCGCTGGTGACGCAGCGCCAGCTCCCGATTCGGGACATGGCGTTGCAGTACAACTACGTCTTCGACCGCAAGGGCGGCGGTCACCAGCTGAACAACCCGTACTGGGAGCAGTGGGTCAGCACGCTCAAACCGCCGGTGGGCAACGAGCTCGCTGACGGTACCTACCAACCGAGTCTGGCGCCGGTGAACTTCGCCGAGTCCACCAAGGGGGCCGAGTACTTCACCAATTGGTACGCCGGTCCGCTGTCGGTCCACAACCACCGCGGGCAGAACCAATTCATCCCGCAGAACCTGCAGACGTTCACCAGCCCCACCAAGACCATCCCGGCCGACCCTTCGTTGCCGGAGAACCAGCGCGACGTGCAGTTCACCATCAACGGGCAGTTCCAACCGGAGCTCAAGCTGAAACCCGGTCAGACCGAGATCTGGGTCTTTGCAAACATGAGCGACATCGCCTTCGTGCCACTGAGATTCACCGAGACGGCGACCGGCAACCACCCCAAGTTCGCGGTCATCGGCCAAGACGGCAACCCGTACACGCAGGTGCAGCGCCCCGTCGACGGTGATGGAACGTACCTGGAGGTTCCGCCCGGGTCGCGCTACGCGATCGCGGTGACGATGCCGCACGCCGGTGGGCTGGTCGTCGACATGCCGCCGGGTCCAGGGGTCAAGGGGATCGACGAACCCGCGGTGCTGTACACCAACAACGGGACCAAGAACGCGCCGGCGGTGCTGGGCCGGGTGACCATCGACCCCAAGTACATCGCGGCGCGGGACGGCTTCTTCACCTTTCCCACCCAGACCCTGCTGAAGGTCACCCCCGATACCGGCGAGGGACAGACCACGCCGTTCGAGCCGGGCCAGAACTTGGATACCTACACGTCATTCGTCGACACCTCGGTGATGGAGCCCGACGTCAAGCGCGGCTTCGACATCGGTGGCGGGTTCGACAACGAGAAGGCCGACAAGAACGACCCGAAGGCCTTCACCTATCAGTTCGACGACAACGTCTTCCCCAACATCCCGCTGATCCAGCCCCGGTTGAATTCGGTCGAGGAGTGGGCGTTCACCAACTACAACAACGATAGCCATCCGATTCACATCCACGTCAACGACTTTCAGGTGCAGCAGGTGGTGAGCCCGCTGATCGGCACCACGACCGGGGTGCAACCGTTCGGGATCGACAACGCCAACGTCCCGCCGCCCGTGATCGATGCCAACGACAACCCGTTGGTGCCGGCGCGGCTGACACTGCGCTCCGACTTCATCGAATACGTGGGCACCTACGTGGTGCACTGCCACCGGCTCAACCACGAGGACAACGGGCTGATGGCCACCATCAACGTCATCCCGCAGGTGTCGACCTACGCGGTCGCGGTGCCGGGTGGCCAGGGTAGGCCAGCCACGGTGCAGGTGCATGATGGCAACGGGGACAAGGTGATTGCGTTCGTCACCCCGTTCGCCGACTTCGAGGGCACCCCGTCGGTGGCCATGGCCGACGTGAACGGCGACGGCATTCTCGACCTCGTCGTCGGAACCGGAGAGGGCGTCGACTCTCAAGTCGTGGTCTACGACGGCAACGACTCGGCCCAGGGGCGCTTCACCTCCGAGCTCGCCCGCTTCGCGCCGTTCCCTGCTGGCTATCGGGGCGGGGTGAACGTCGCGGGCGCCGACATCGACGGAAATGCCATGGCGGACAACGTCATCGTCGGGTCGGGGCCGGGAATCGATTCGCAGGTGTTGGTCTACTCGTCCACCCTGCCCAAGGACAAGGGCAAGGCCCCGGACGTATTCTCGAGCTTCACGCCGTATCCCGGCTCCCAGTCCGGCGTCGTAGTGGCGACGGGAATGGTGGAGTTGGGTTCGGGCCGAGAGTCCATCGTGACGGCGCCAGGACCGGGTGAGGCGCCAGAGGTCAAGACCTTCCGGTTCGACCTCTACACGCCGACCGCGCGGGCACAGGCCGGCGGCACCGTGCCCGAACACGTCACCAAACCGAACGAGCCGGTGATGACGTCCAACTTCCTGGCCTACGACGAGGGCTATACCGGTGGGGTGTCGCTGTCGACCGGCTGGGTCGCGGGGGTCGAGGGCGGTGCCAAGCGGATCGTCACGGGACAGCTCGCCGGCCCGGGCACCGTTCGCGTGTGGTCCAACGGGTCGCGACTGGACGGCCACCCGGGTATCTACCTGGAGAGTCCCAACCACCACGCAGCGGACGTCAAGTACACCCAGGTCGCATCGTTCGAACCGTTCGTGGGGCCCAGCACGGGGGTAACGGTGGCGACCACCAGCACCACCGACGGTGCGGACCTGCTGGTCAGCGGCCGGGTGGGCGACGGTGCCGAGGTGCGCAAGCTCGGGTTGGCCAGGCCGACTCCGACCGCAACGACTCTGGCGCCCAACGTGATCGCGACGCTGCCGGCCGTCGGGGGTGTGGGCGGGCCCGTCGCGCTGGGTGGCCGTTGACTTGCTGGCCGCTGACTTGCCACCTGCTGACCTGCCTGGCCGCCCCGCTCGCCCGCTGACCTGCCCCGCCCGCTGACCTGTTAACTTGCCC
>JAHFVB010000195.1:4090-8566 GCA_023264755.1 Mycobacterium sp.
ATGGCCCAATCGTCGACCAGAACCCGCACAGTGGCGGCGCGTGTCGTTCAGATTGGGCAGCCTGCCGCGGACAGCTTGGCGCGTACGCGATCGATCACGACACCGGGACGCGTCAACATTTCCGCGCTCACCCGAACGACCACCCACCCCATGGCCTCGAGTAGCGCGATCCGCTCGATGTCCCACGAGCGCTGCCTTCGGTCGGACCAATGCTGGATGCCGTCGTATTCGACCGCGACCTTCCACTCGCGCCAGCCCATGTCGACGCGGATGTACGGGCGACCGTATTCGTCGCGAAACTCCAGCTGAGTTTCCGGTGCGGGGAGTCCGGCGCTCACCAGGGCAACCCGCAGCCGGCTTTCCTGTGGCGACTCCGCACCGCTGTCGCACAGCAGCGCGGTGGTGCGAAGCCTTCGCATGCCCGACAGGTTCGGCCGCGCATCGGCGAGCGCGATCACCTGACCTGCCGTCACGCCGGTTGCGGCCATGAGCGCATCGATCAGTGGCACCGCGTGCTCTTGCTCACGGGTGCGTCCGAGGTCGAAGGCCGTTCTGAGCGCGGTCGTCACGCGCATGCCGGCGACGACGCAGACATCCTCGGGCGCCAGGTCATAGGAGTGCACCACCAGGCCGGGCGGCCTGTGTCGATCGGCCCGCACCAGCTCGGCGGGCTGATCGCCGTCGAGCCACTTGGTACCTAGTACGGCCGCGGCCGAGACGCCGCTCAGTACCGCCCGCCCCTCGGCCCACAGCCAGGCCGCTCGAGCGCGCACCGCGGCCGTCACCACTAGGTCGTCCGGCACGTAGACGTCCCGGTAGAGCGCCCGATAGCGAGTGCGGAGTTGGTAGTTCGTCAATTGGCCTGCCCGTACGGCGCGTTGGCCGCGGAACGGTTGAGCTTCCATGGCCGCATCGTGGGCGGCGCCTGCGACATCCGAACCGATTCGCGGCCGGCGCCGGGGGAGTGATCCACAGTCGGGCCGTCATCCACAGTCGGGCTTCTGTCGAGAAATAGTGGGGGTTCTGGTCGAGAAATTGTGGGGGTTCTGGTCGAGAAATCGCCGAATCGTCGACTAGAACCCGCACACTGCTGCCTGCTGCCTGCTGCCTGCTGCCTGCTGCCTGCTGCCTGCTGCCTGCTGCCTGCTGCCTGCTGCCTGCTGCCTGCTTGCGTGCTGCCTGCTTGCGTGCTGCGTGCTGCGTGCTGCCTGCTGCGTGTCGCCTACTGCGTACCACCAACCAGCGTCAGGGCAGCTGCCAGAACACCCTGGTCACCAGATAGAAGAGGATCGCCCACGTCGTCAAGGCGATGACGATGATGGCGGCACCACGCCAGTTGGTCTTGGCGACGGGCACTTCCGGGGGCGGGCGCAACCAGTGTTTGAGCAGCGGGTTGACGTAGTACGGCATGGCGACGTAGCTGACGGCGAAGCTGGACAGCAGGTTTCCGATCAACATGCCCAGCCACAGCGGCATGTGCAGGGGGGAGACCGCCAGCGTGAGCAACACGACGGTCGGATAGAGCCCGACCCAGACCGCGATCGACGTCTTGAAGTCCGACGGCGGCGGCGCATGGTGGCCATGCTCGTCGAAGGCGAACCAGCTGCCGAATGAGTTGTCGATGGTGCGGGAGTGATAGTCGGAGAACTGCTCGCCCTCGGCAAGCAGCGCGCGGCGCTCGTCGGAGATCAGCCAGTCGTCCAGGTCGGCGGCGTTCTCGAAGCGGTACAGCGCCGTCCATTCATCCTGCACACCGGCGACCGGGCGGAACAACTCGGTACCCCGAAACCCGGGAAAATTGCTCTCCGCCAATCGGAGTCGCTCCTGCCACGCCAGGAACTCGGGCACCTGATCCGGGCTGACGCGGTGGCTGACTGCGACGGTCACCAACGGGTCGCTGGCACGCACGCCGCCACCGATCACCTGTTGGGTGCCCGGCCCGGCGAAGTACTGCGCACCCGCGCTCAGCCGCTCCTGCCGGGTGGCGCTGTTGATCCAGGCCTGCACGTGCGCAACGGAATTGAACCGGTACACCACCACCCAATCGGGTTGCACGGCGGTCGGTGGGTTGATCTCGGCTGCGATGAAGCCCGGATACTTCGACGCTTCGGTGTTCATGTCGGTCTGCCAGGCCTCGAAGGCCTGCTCGCATCCTGGGCGGACCGGCTGGCCGATGATGACGGTGGCCGCGCTGTCGAAGGATCGCTTGTCGTCCACGGCTTAGGTCGCCGTAATCGGTTTGACGGCAGGCAGTTTGGCGTAGATACGCTCCGGGCTCAGCGGCAACTCGCGGTAGCGCACGCCGGTGGCGTTGGCCAGGGCATTGGCCAGTGCGGGTGCCACCGGGTTGATGCAACACTCGGCCATCCCCTTGGACTTCATCGGCCCGACGGAGTCGGACGACTCGACGAACAGCACCTCGGTGCGAGGGGTGTCGGCGTAGGTGGGGATGCGGTAATTGCGCAGGTTGGGGTTGGTCATCACTCCGTGCTCGTCGATTCGGTAGTCCTCGGTGAGGGCGAAGCCGATGCCCATGGCGACGCCGCCCTCGACCTGTCCGCGCACCTGGGCGGGGTTGATGATCACTCCGGCGTCGGTGGCGTGCACGCTGTAGAGGATGCGGAGCTCGCCGGTGACGCGGTGGACGGCGATCCGGAAGCCGTGCGCGTTCGACGTGACGCTGCGCGGCGAACCGTACGCCTTGCGCGACTCGGTGAACCGGATGCCACGAGCCCGCGCGACGGCGAGCAGCTCGGTCAGCGCCAGCCGGGTCGGACCGCACACGATTCCGTCGTCGTCCATCGCGCAGTCGGCGACGTCGACGCCGCAGACCGACGCGGCGAACCCCAGTAGACGTTTGCGCAGCGCCGTCGAGGCGTAGTTCACCGCGTTGCCGGCCACGAACATGCCCGCACTGGCGAATGCCCCGGTGTCGAATCCAGTCCGGTCGGTGTCGGACTGCACCAACCGGATCCGATCTGGAGTGGTACCCAGGTTCGTCGCCGCGAGCTGAACGTGAACGGTGGAGGTGCCCTCACCGAATTCAACTGTGCCGACCGCGATCTCGTACATTCCGTCGTCACGCAGCGTCGCCCAGGCGTCCGACAGATGGTCGGTCGGGGGTGCCGTCTCGTGCAGCGAAGCTGCGGTGCCCGCGCCGATCAGCCAGTTCGGGCCGAGGTCGCGTCCGCTGTCGTCGCGGCGCAGCGCCTCGTCGACCAGGTCGAGGCACGCCGTGACGCCGTCTTCGGTGAACTCGACGTCGTCGGCGTGGTCGTCGAGCGCCAGCAACGCGTCTCCTGGGCGCACCACGTTGCGGCGGCGAAGTTCCATCGCATCGATGCCCAGATCGGCGGCCAGCTCGTCGATCGCGCACTCGACCGCGAACCCGGGCTGCGTCATCCCGTAACCGCGCAGTGCCCCGCTGGGCACGGTGTTGGTGTAGACCGACCACGCGTCGAACTTCTTGTTGGGACAACGGTATAGCGCGATCGCGGCCCCGCCGGCGAACAGCGTCTCGCCGCCGTGGTTGCCGTAGGCCCCGGTGTTGGACAGGTTGCGGTACGCGAACGCGGTCAGCGTGCCGTCGGCCTTGGCCCCCAGCTTCACCGTCACCTTCATCGGGTGCCGCGGCGAGGCGGTGATGAATTCCTCTTCCCTGGTGAACTCCCACGACACGGGCCGCCCGGTGTCCAGCGTAGCCAGGACCGGTAGATCCTCGGAGATCAACTCCTGCTTGCCACCGAACCCGCCTCCGACGCGTGTGCAGAACACCCGAAGTTGGTCGGGGCGCAGGTCGAATAGGTAGCTCAGCTTGAGCTTGGCGATCGACGGCGACTGCGAGGCCGTGCGGACGTTGAGCCGACCGTCCTGCATCCACGCGATGGTGCCGTGCGTCTCGAGGTGGGCGTGCTGGACGCGCGGCGAGTAGTAGGTGGCCTCGTGGATCACGTCGGCCTCGGCGAAACCCGCTGTTATGTCCCCGATTTCACCGTGCAACTCGAGCAGGATGTTCCGGGTCTTGTCGTGGGCGAACGGGTCGTCGTAGGCGTGCAGCTGCGGCGCCCCTGGGGCCATCGCCTGCTCCGGGTCGAAGACCGCGGGCAGCAACTCGTATTCGACGACGACCCTTCGGACGCCTTCCTCGGCGGCGCGCACCGAGTCGGCCAGCACGGCCACCACGCGCTGACCCACGAAGCGCACGACGTCGTCGAGCATGTACGTGTCGTCGGGATCCACCAGGTGATCGGTGTGAATCGCTGTGCTGTAACGCTTTCGAGGCACGTCCTGCCAGGTGTAGACGCGGTGGACGCCGGGTACCGCCAGCGCGGCCGACGTGTCGATCGACAGGATGCGGGCGTGGGCGTGGGGTGAGTGCAGCACCTTGAGGTGCAGCATGCCCTCCATTGCGGTGTCCATCGTGAATTCGGCGGTGCCGGTCACGACGCCGGTGGCCGCGGGGGCTCCCATGCTGGT
>JAHFVB010000196.1 GCA_023264755.1 Mycobacterium sp.
AGCTTCGGCCTCTACGGCACCGAGCCACCGGCTCACGAATTCCGTTGGGAAGACGTGCAATCCAAGGTCGACGCGGAACCCACCCGCGCCTTCGAAGTCGAATGGTCGGGCACCGGCACGGTGGAGACCTGGACGACGCCGTTCACCAGGGACGGGGTGGCCGAGCGGACCTTCCTTGCGGTGCGCACCGCCGACGAGGCCCGCACGCTCGCCGTGCTGACCGATCCGTCGGAGGCCGAGGCCAGTACTCGGGAAGACATCGCGGGCGCCAAGGTGGCGGTCAACGCCGACGGCACGGCCAGCCTGCAGTAGCCGGTTCGGTCCCGCCGGCGGGCGGGGCGCCCGCCGTTCGGTCTCGTTAGCGCGGTGGTTACGCGCACCACACACTTACGACACGCGACGGCAGTACCTGTTGTCAATGTCAGAGTCCAGGTCGGAGCCCACGTCAGACCTCGAGCTCGAAACCTCCGAGCTCGAACCCACCGGCGCCGAACACGCCGGCCGATCACGCTGGTACGCCTCGCTGTTCGTGCAGTTGCTGATCGCGATCGTCGCCGGGATCGTCGTCGGATGGCTGTGGCCGGCGTTCGGGGCGGACCTCAAGCCGATCGCCGACGCGTTCATCAAGCTGATCAAGATGTTGATCGCCCCCATCATCTTCTGCACCGTGGTCATCGGCATTGCGCACGTCGGGGACCTCAAGTCGGTCGGCCGGATCGGCGTGAAGGCGCTGGTCTACTTCGAGGTGGTCACCACCTTTGCGCTGCTGTTCGGACTGCTCATCGGCAACATCGTCAAACCGGGTGCGGGCTTCCACGTCGATCCGCAGACGTTGGCCACCGGCGCCGAGGCCGTGGCGAAGAAGACCGGTTCCGGGGAACTACCGCACACGGTGACGTTCCTGCTCAACATCATTCCCACGTCGATCTTCTCCGCCTTCGCCGATAACCAACTGCTGCAGGTGCTCTTCTTCGCGGTGTTGTTCGGGCTGGCGCTGGCGAAGTTCGGGGAACACGGCCCGCCGGTGGTGTTCGAACTGATCGAGCACTTCAGCAGCCTGTTCTTCACGATCATCGGCTGGATCATGAAGTTGGCGCCGCTGGCCGCGTTCGGTGCGATGGCGTACATCATTGGGCAGTACGGCATTTCGTCGCTCGGCAGCTACGCCAAGCTCATCGGGGCGTGCTATTTGGGGGCGGCATTGTTCATCCTCGTGCTCGGGGCCATCGCGTGGTTCTTGGCGGGGGTCAACCTGTGGCGCTTCGTGGGGTACATCAAGGACGAGCTGTTCCTCGCACTCGGCACCGCCTCCACCGAGGTGGTGCTACCGCGCATCATGGACAAGTTGATCCATGCCGGATGCTCGCGCACGACTACGGGTTTGGTGGTGCCCACCGGCTATTCGTTCAACCTCGACGGCGCGACGCTGTACCTGTCGATTTGCGTACTGTTCCTGGCCCAGGCCCTCGGGGTCGACCTCAGCATCGGCGAGCAGATCACTGCCGTGCTGGTGCTCATGCTCACCTCGAAGGGGATGGCCGGGGTGCCGGGCTCGTCGTTCCTGGCGTTGTCGGCCACCATCGCCGCCATCGGGCACGGGGCGATTCCGGTGGCGGCCGTCGCGCTGCTGCTCGGGGCCGACCGGATCATGGATTCGATGCGGGTCACGGTCAACCTGCTCGGCAACTGCGTCGCGACCATGGTGGTGGCGCGGTGGGAAGGCCAACTCGACGTGGAGCGCATGCACACCGTGCTGCGCGGTGACGACGTCGCCGAACTCGATTCCGTCGAAGACGAACAGGTCCCCGAGGTGGTCGGCTCGGGGCGTTAGCCGGCTACCCGGGCTTCGGACCGAGTGGGCGTCGCGAAAGCTCCAGCACCTCTTCGGTGGTCAGTGGACTATGCGGGTGCTGCGACAGACACCACGGCGTCGAGATCTTGTGGAAGGCAGCACCTTCGAGCGCCGCGTAGAAGTTGCCCGCGCGTAGCCTGCTGATGTCGGAGACGTAGCCGCCCTTGACGTGTGCGAATTCCTTGGCGACGGCGATCTGCGTCGGCGAGTTCAGCAGTCCGTAGAACTGGGTCGCGGCGTTGCCGGGAATGTTGTTGTGCAGCCCCCGCGGGGACTGGGTGGCGAACACCAGGCCCAGGCCGTACTTGCGGGCCTGCGACGACAACGCCAACGTGCTCTGCAAGGAGGCCGTACTTCGCCCCGACGGCGCGAAGTTCTGCGCCTCGTCCATCACCAACAGTCCACCGAGGGGCCGGTCGCCGGCCGGATTGCGCTTGATCCACGCGAACAGCGCCATCTGCAGTTGACTGACGAAACCCGCCTTCTGGGAGTCGTTTTGAAGCCCAACCATGCTGATGACCGACACCCGCGCCCGGTACCCCGGGGACGGCGTCAGCAGCGTTCCCGGATCGGCGGCCGTGCCGTCGCCGCCGAACATCGGATCGTTGACCATCGCCGCCCGCAGATTCTGCCCGACGTCGGCGGAGCGTTCGCGGGCGTTGGCGATCACGCTGACCCCGTCGGGTAGGTCGGCGAGGACGGTCAGGAATCCGCGCAGCGTGGGTGACGGTTGACGTCCGTACCACTGCAGCGCCTCGCGCAGTACCGCGCGCGACTGGTTGGCCTTGGGTGTGTTTCCCGAGATCAGTGCGTGGGATTCCATTGCGGCGAAGGCTGATTCGACGGCTTCGTGGTACTCGTCCCTGTCGTCGACCACGCTCGCGAAGTCGGGTAGGGGCTGAAACGACAGCGGCCGGCCGCCACCGCGCCCCGGAGTCCAGACCACGACTTCGGTATTGCTCAGATAGTCCGCGGCACGCGCCGTGTCGGCGGCCCGCCAACCCTGCGGCGGCTCGGGCCACGGGAGTCCCAGCCGGGCGAGGTCGTTGTTCGGGTCCAACACGATCGAGGAGACGCCGCGCAGGGCGCACTCCTCGACCAGGCGGCGGATCAGCACCGTCTTGCCGGATCCTGATCCTGCGAAGATCGCGGTGTGCTTGCGCAGCGCGAGCAGCTCCACGCACAACGGTTCACCCGTGGTGTCGTCGATCCCCAACGGGACGGCGGTGGGGGAGTCCTCGCGCGGATCCGGCGGCGCAGCGGGCTCGGGTTCGACCTCCGGACCCGGTGCGGACACCGGTGTCGGTTCCGGCGTTTCGGGTGGCGGTTCGGGTGGCATGGGGCCGGCACCCTCGCCGAGGGCGTCGCGCAGGAAGGTGAGCCCGTGGGCCGGTTTGCGGGCCTGAAGCCAGCCGGGCAGGTCGGGATCGTTGTCGGCGATCAGGTCTCGCAACGCCGACAGAGTACGCAGGTCGTCTTCCGATAGCGCCAGCGTGCGCCCGCCCGCCTGCTCGAAGTCGGCGATCAGCGCCGCGGTCTTGGCGCCGCTCGGCCACGGCCCGTTCCGCAGCAGGAAGAGCTTGCGCTTGTTCAGATTGGTCCCGAAACCCGCTGCGGAGCAGGCGTTCCTGATGCGGCTCTGCGCGGCGACGGCGTTGACCGCGGCGATGGCCCGAAAACCCCAGTGCCGCTCGTCGTCCCCACCGGCGTCCAGACTCTGTCGCAGTCGACCGTGCAGGTGGGCCTGCCGCACCGGCGGCGGCGGGTCGAGCCGAAACGTCTGCTCGGTGTCTCCGCGTTCGGTGATCCAGGCGTCCAGGGCAGCGGACAGCAGGCTGGGCACCGCAGTGTCCTCGCCCTCGGGATCCAGTGCGGCCGTCCCCACCGCCCGCCGTCGATAGTCGGCGAACCGGCGGTCCAGGTCGGTGCCGTCGCGAGGCACCTCGTCGGAGCGTCGCGCACCCGGTTCCGCCTCGGTCGGCGCCGGCGCGTGCAGCTGGGCCAGCTCCTCGACGACGTCCCGGTCGAGACAGCTGCGGACGTGGGTGTCGGCGCGCTTGAGCAGCAGGCGCGGGGTGTAGTCGGGGGCGTCGTCGAACGCCGAGGGCAGAATCGGCCAGCTGGGGTACGGCGGGGTGAACCCGATCGCCCGATAGCTAGCGGTGAACCGGCGCTCCAGGATGGCCCGGCCGATGTCGGCGCTCGGCAATCCCTGCAGGGGTGCGGTCACCCGGAACCGGTCCGAGACGGTGGCCGTGGCGCGTTTGCGGATCGACTCCCACGCCGTGGGCAGGCACGCCACGACGGCCGCGGTCCGACGCATGTTCTGGCGGATCGACATCAGACCGTGCGCCACGTGGTCGACGTCGCCGTTGTCGGCGCCCTCCTCATTGCGGGTCGGGTCGGCGCGATCGGCCCCCTGCGCGAGCAACGTGTCGATCTGGTCGATCGCCAGCACGGCCGGGCCGGCCAACGCCACCAGCCAGGAGATGTCGCGAACGAGTTCCTGTGGTGACAGTGTCGACACGCCGATGGACCACTGCCTGCGGCCGGTGTCGTCGACGTCCTCGGCGGAGTTGAGATACGCCTGCCCGACGTCTTGGACGTCGAAGTCGATGGCTCCGGACAGCACCAGGGCCCGCAGGGTGTGGCGCGTCTGGCCGACGGTCGTCGGGTCGGCCGTGCGCAATGCGTTGACGAACTTGGTCAGTACCTCGGGGGTCAGCGGGTCGTCGCCGATGATCGCCTTGCGATCCACCCGGGAGACGTGCGCCACCGAGCACAGCTGGTAGAGCAGCTCCTTGAGCTGCGTCTCGCGGCTCGCCGCGGGGCGATTGAGACTGCGCAGGATGCTGCTGCGCGCGGACTCCCAAAAACTGGTGGCGTCGAGCAGCTCGACGACGAAGAAGAAGCCGTCGGCGGCCTGGACCCGCTCGCGCACTTGGCCGAGCAAGTGCGTCTTGCCCGAACCGGCCGGGCCCTGCACCACCACGCCAAGTGGGCTGGACTGCTGCTCACGTCCGGCATCGGTGAAGGCCGACATCACGTCGTCCAGGGCCTTGTCGTTGAAGCCGGGTACGTGCAGGGCGCCTTGGGAATGCCACAGATCGTCGGCCGTCGGCGCCCAGGACAGCCGCAGTGAACTCAGCGCCTCCCGCTCACGCGGATCCATCAGTGCTCGATCGCGATTAGATGCTTGGCCTGGTCGCCGATCGACACGGCGGCCGCGTGGTCCGCGGCGGTCAGCGTCTTCTGGTTCTCCTCGGGGACCAGGCTGACGCCGGGGACGCGGTACATCCGGGTCAGCGCGGCGTCGAGGTCGGCCCGGGAGACGTCGGGCAATTCGCTGCGCAGGCGCACCAGGTCCACCCAACCGCCGGCGCGGGCCGCGAGCCGCACATAGGCCGCCCGGACTTGTTCTTCGAGCTGGTCGGCCAACACGTCGTGTCCATCCGAGGCCGCTAGGTCGTCGAGCGGGAAGAAGACGTCCGCGGGGGCCAGCTGTGCTCGATCGAAGTGGCGGCGCAACGCGCGGAGCACGGTGTAGAGCGTCTTGCCCTGGCCCGAGGCCCGCTCTGGGGTGTCGGCGCCGATGATCGCGGCACACGTCGCCCAGCCCCGGTCGGTCAGCTCCAGCGTCATCGGGCGCTTCGACGTGTCGACCTCGATGAGCCCGCGGTCCACCAGCCAATCCCGGTCTTGCTTCTTCAGTTCTGGGCCCAGGGTGGCCAGTTCGGAGTTGCGCACCGGTCGGGCCTCGGCCATCAGAACCAGCAGCACCGCCTGATGTGTCCCGGTCAGATGCTCGGGGTCGACGCTCACGAAAGGTTCCCTTCGTCGTGGCTCTTCATGGATGGCAGGTCCCCGATGACCGCGAGCATCCGAGCTTGCCGCATGTCAGTGCGCTCACGGAACCCCCTGCACCGTTGGACGTTGGCACCCATTGTGTCGTACGCGCTGTCGTATGCGTTGTCGACTACGCCGGGCCACACCTGGTGGCCACGGCGCCCGCCGGCTCGATCGGCCTCGCTCGGGCAGTGCAATTCCCAAGTGAGGCAGGGTATTCCAGCCATGCCATGGCAAATCGTTTGCCGATTCACTCACCCGCAGTGCGGAGGACCTCGTCGCGCAACTCATCGGCTAGGGACACCCGCACCAGCGCGGCGGCCAATTCGGCACAACTCTGCGGGTGCAGCGCCGCGAGCTGCTCGGCATCGGCCGGCAAGCCGAGTTCCTCGGCCGCCGTCAGCGCTCGCGCGTCGAAGTACGGGCGGACCCACGTCCACGTGTCCTGCACTTCCCGCAGGAATATCGCCGCGCCGGTCTGGCCGATTCCCTTGAAGCGCTGCAGCAGTCGAGCCGCCGCAGCGACGTCGCGCCCGGCTTGTTCCGCCAAGCGGCGCAGATCACCTCCGTAGGAGTCACGCACCGACCGGGCGATGTCGGTGAGCCGCGTCGCCGAACTCTCGTCGTAGCGTGCGTAGCCGGCGCGTCCGAACGCGTCGATCATCGTCGCTCGTTGGGCGGCGAGTACGGCGTCGGGAGTCCGCAGCCCGGCGCGGAAGAGTTCCCGTGCGGCGTGGACGGCGGTGCTGGCGTGGATCGGCTTGCTGGTGAGCATGCACAACGTCAGGAGTTGGAAGAGCGGCTTCGGGGTGTTCTTGAGCTTGATGCCCGCTTCGGCGGCATACGTCACGCCGGCTACTCGCATCAAGCGGTCGGCTAGCGCCTGTTGCTCCAGGTCCTTCGCCATCGACGTCGAATCCTACCGAGGCGCCATCCCCGGCCGGGACTACTTCGGCGGAAGGCTACGGGCGTATTCCATGCCGCGGGTCACCCACGATTGAAGCTGTCGCTTGGTCTTGATGCCGTTCTCCGAGATGCGTACCCAGCCACGGGTTTCGCGGCCGGCCATGACCATCGGTTCGACGTGCGCCCGTGCGAGCAGCTTCGCGGTGTCCTCGGGTGGCACCCGCACCATGAGCCCACCGCGACCGCTCACCGCCACCGACATGTGACCGTTGATCAGGAAGGCCAAGCCGCCGAACATGGGTTTCGCCTCGACGCCGCGTTCGCTGCTCACCAGTTCTCTGATGCGGTGTGCGAGCTCTTCGTCGTAGGCCATTCGACGATGGTCACACCGCGTTCGGCGACCAGCCGAGTCGGGGCCCCAATCGCTCGGCCAGGTCGGAGCTGATTTGTCGGTAGTCGGCCTCATCGAAGGTGAACGGCAGGGCGAACGCGACCTCGTCGGCGCGCTGGAACCCGGCGTGGTCGAACAGCTGGTCGGCCAGCTCGTCGGAGGTCCCGAAGTAGTCGGGGGAGAACAGCATCTGCCGCGGCCCCTGGGGTGTCTTGGTGCGTTCGAACCGGCTGGCCGCGTAGTCGCGGTAGCGGCGAATCTGGTCGTCGGTGGCGGAGTCGGTGGGGATGACCACCAGCCCCTGCGAGACCCGCGCTTTGTCGGGGGCACGGTGGTGGGCACGGAACGCGTCGATCTGCTGGCCCTGGATGGTGGCGAAGTCACGTGACTCGCTGCCCTCAATGCTGACCACGGAACTGGTCAGGTAGTTGATGCCCTGTTCGCCCGCCCAGATCGCCGAGGCCAGCCCACCGCCGTACCAGACCCGATCGGCCAACCCGGGGGAGTGCGGCTGGATGCGACGGGTGAACCGCTCGATTCCGACCGTGCCCTCGAAGTCGCTGACGGGTTCGCCCCGCAGGCAGCGGAGCAGCCGCAGCACCCGCTCCTTGGAGAAGTCCTCCAGCCCGTGGGTGTCGGGATACAGCGCGGTCTTGTAGTGGTCGTACCTCATCGGCGTGCCGACGGACACGCCAGGATTGATCCGGCCGCCGGAGAGGATGTCCACCGTCGCGAGGTCCTCGGCCAGGCGAAACGGATTCTCCAGTCCCAATGGGATGACGGCGGTGCCCATTTCGATGCGTGAGGTGCGTTGGCTGGCCGCCGCCATGATCGCGACGGGTGAGCTGATGCCGGGTTGCAGATGTCGGTCGCGCAGCCAGACGCTGTCGAAGCCGAGCGCCTCGGCGCGTTCGATCACCTCGAGCGTCTGTTCGATGCCGGGGCCAGGGTCGGCGTCATCGAAGTGCCCGATGGTCAGGAATCCGAGCTTGCGCAAGGGTTCTCCGCGTCGTGGCATCTCAGGGCGCTCCTATTCGCTGCACCGTCAACACATGATGACGGGCGTCAACCAATGATGACGGGAAGCGAACTCGGGAGGGTGCTCGGCGTATCCAAGCAGCAGGTGCATCGCCGGTACGCCAAGTCTCGACCGGACGAGCCGGGGCCCGAAGCCACGTTGGCGTGACTCCGGGCTCCGGCTCCAACGGGGCAGCAGCGTCAGGCCGCGATCGTGGCGGTCTCCGCTGCGGGTTCCAGCGCGAGTGCGACGATGTCGGCCACGTCGGTCATCGGCTTGACCTCGAGTGCGGCCAGCACCTCGGCCGGGACGTCGTCCAGGTCGGCCTCGTTGCGCTGCGGGATGAACACCGTCGTCAGCCCGGCCCGTTGGGCGGCAAGCAGCTTCTGCTTGACCCCGCCGATGGGCAGCACTCGGCCGTTCAGCGTGACCTCGCCGGTCATGCCGACGTCGGAGCGGACCTTGCGTCCGGTGGCCATCGACACCAGCGCCGTGACCATCGTGACACCGGCCGACGGACCGTCCTTGGGCACCGCGCCCGCGGGGAAGT
>JAHFVB010000197.1 GCA_023264755.1 Mycobacterium sp.
GGCGTCGGCGTCGGGGTACGCGGCGCACGTGTAGGTCATCGAGGGGCCGAGCACCCATTCGTAGAAGGTGTTCGACACGTCGTAGTGGTGGTGGATGGCCTCGGCGTCACGAATCTTGCTGTGCTGCATACCTTCCACGATTCGCCGCCACCGCGGTTGGGCTTCCTGCGGCGGGGGGGCGATGGGCCTGAGGTGCTCGATGCCGATGGAGCGCACGATGTTGGCCAGCACCCGCGCCGACGGGCGCTTGAAGTCGAGCCTTTCGGCGAGCGCGCGCAGCAGTTCGTAGGGGTCACCAGGGTGTACGCCGTGCGCGTTCAGATCACCGGATACGTACGCGCGCGCCAATCCGAGTTCGCCCGGCGCGGTGGCCAGGTAGGTGGTGCCGCGCGGGGTCAACAGGTCGAGCCCCAGGTCCGCATCGGCGGGCCCCGCGGAACTGCCGTCGTAGGCGGTGAACTTCAGCGGCAGTTGATTGCCGGCGATGAAGATCTCCAGGATCTCCGCGAGTGTCATCCGGTGCTCTGACGAGTCCGAGTTCGGAGCGCTGGCTGCGCCTTCTTTGTAGGTAGTCATCGTCTTTGAACCGCCTTCGCATACAGATCAAGCAACCGTGAATCAGGGTCGTAACGCTTCTTGACGGTCTTGTAGGTTTCCCCTCCGTACAGCTCGTCGAACTCCTCGCGCGAGTAATACGCGTCGGAGTACAGCGATTTGTGTCCGTCGAGCTCGCTGACCGTGTGCTCGATCAGCCTGTTCGTGTGACCTTCGGCCGGTCCCATCGGGACGGCAGACCAGAAGCCCACGTTCACATACGTCTGGTGGGCCGCGATCGGGTACAGCGGCCACGTCGTGTCCTCGCGTAGCCGCAGCGGACACAACCAGATCGGTTCGATCGGGACGTTCGTCAAGAACCACTCCACGAACTCGGCCGTGCGCCCGATCGGAACTTCGATGTCCTGGACCACGCGTTCCAGGGGTGGGCGCCCGTTGCGCTTCTCGATGCGATTCGCGATGTCGAACCGCTGGTCGTAGCCGACGAGCTTCCAGTAGAAGCTGCTGCGCCGGAAGCGCCGCGGCCACCACCGCCGGATGGTGGGGTTCTGGGCGCCGAAGGCCCGTGAGCACCAGAACCAGTCGGTGTCCCAGCGCCACAGGTAGTCGTGGATGGTCAACCGGTCGTGCTTCTCGCCGCTCGGGTGCTGAATCGATCGGTAGTAGATCTGCTGGCCCGTGTAGTCGCTGACGGGCCCCGGAGTCGACGTCTGCATGCCGAGGCACAGGTAGCTTTCCTCGGCGCTGAAGACGACGCCGTCCAGATAGTCCACCTGGACCCCGTCGTGGCCGCCGGTCTCGATGATCCGATCCATCGCGGCCACCAGGTCGCCCACTCGATGGAACCGCAGGTGCTTGAGCGCGACGAACGGCTTGACGGGCTCGAGCTCGATCTTCAGTCGAACCGAATAGCCGAGGGTGCCATAGGAATTCGGAAACGCGTGGAAGAGGTCGGCGTGCTGGTCGCGGGTGGCGGTCACGACTTCGCCTGCGCCGGTGAGGATGTCCAGTTCCAGCACGGACTCGTGCGGTAGTCCGTTGCGGAAGGACGTCGACTCGATGCCCAGCCCGGTGACCGCACCGCCCAGCGTGATGGTCTTCAACTGAGGTACCACCAACGGCGACAACCCATGGGGCAGCGTGGCGGCCACCAGGTCTTCGTAGGTACACATGCCGGCGACGTCGGCGGTGCGAGCCTCGGGATCGACGGAGATCACCCCGGTCAGCCCCGACGTGTCCAAGCCCTTCGCGTCGGCCTTGGCGCGCTTGCGGAACAAGTTGGACGTGGGTTTGGCCAGCCGCACTGTGGCCCCGGGGGGGATGGCGCGATAGCTCGCCAGAAGTCGGTCGACGGCCACAGCATGCGCAGCCTGTGCGTCGGTGGCTAGAACAGACACACATATACGCTAGTCCCCGGACACACTCGATGCGAACGCACCGAGCACGAAGTACGTCGAACGAGGAGTTCTTGTCGAATGGGACAGGTCAGCGCGTCCAGCACCGTCTTGATAAACGCCGAGCCCGAGGCCGTGCTCACGGCCGTCGCGGACTATCAGACCGTGCGGCCGAAGATCCTCTCCGCCCAGTACAGCGACTATCGGGTGCTCGAGGGCGGCCAAGGCGCAGGAACCGTCGCCACCTGGAAACTGCAGGCCACCAAGTCCCGCGTGCGGGAAGTCAAGGCTTCCGTCGACGTCGCGGGCCGCACCGTCATCGAAAAGGATGCCAACTCGACGATGGTCACCAACTGGACCGTCGCCCCCGCCGGCACCGGATCGACCGTCACCGTCAAGACGTCGTGGAAGGGCGCGAGCGGAGTCGGCGGCTTCTTCGAGAAGACGTTCGCGCCGCTGGGGCTGCGCAAGATCCAGGCTCAGGTGCTGGAGAACCTCAAGAAGCAGGTCGAGGGAAGCTAAGCAGCTAGGTGGTGCGCGGCGGCCGAGTGCCGAGGAACCCCGCGATACCCCTCACGACCGCGTCCGCGTACTTCTGCCTGCCCTCGGGCGACTCGATCAGGGCGGAATCGGCGGCGTTCTTCATGTTGCCGAGCTCGACCAGCACCGAGGGGTACTGAGCCAGGTTCAGCCCGGCCAGGTCGGCGCGCGGGTACAACCCGTCCTGTCCGATGTAGGTGGCGGGTACGAATCCGGCGGCCTTCAGCTGGTCGCGCATGGTCTGGGCGAACTGCACCGACGGCCCGGCCTGTACCTGGTTGAGCGGCGGCGACGAGTAGTTCACGTGGAATCCGCGGCCGCTGGCCGGCCCGCCGTCGGCGTGAATCGAGACGATGGCGTCGGGCTTGAGCGAATTGGCCATTTCCGCCCTGGCGTCGACGCATGGCGCGACGCTGGAGTCGTCGCCGCGCGACATGGCTGTCCGCACGCCCAGCGCCGTCAACTCCTGGCGGATGCGCAGCACCGTCTCCCAGTTGAACGTGTGCTCGGGGTACCCGTCGTCGGTCGTCGTGCCGCTGGTCTGGCAATCCTTGGTTCCGCCGCGGCCCGTCGGGACCTGCTTGGTCAGGGACGCGTCGTTCGCACCGTTGTGGCCCGGGTCCAGGAACACGATCATCCCCGCGATGCTCACTGGCGCGGCGCTGGCGGGCGTCGACGCGACGGATGCGGTGACGAGCAGTGCGGCAGCCGCCGCGGCTGTGCCGCGCATGACCGATTCGGCGCCGACACGCAGGCGAGTGGGTACGTGCACGGCGCCACGGTAGTCCCGTCGGCGACTAGTCTTGAGGCTCGAACCGCCGTGCGCGGACGAGCGCAATCAAGTCGAGACCAAGCCGCAACCAAAGAACACGCAAGGGGACCCGACATGCAACCCGGTCAGACACCCGACATGTCGGCGCTGCTTGCGCAGGCGCAACAGGTGCAGCAGCAGCTGATGGAAGCTCAAGAGTCGCTCGCCAACGCCGAGGTGCATGGCCAAGCCGGGGGCGGACTGGTGCAGGTGACGGTGAAGGGCAGCGGCGAGGTCGTGGCCGTCGCCATCGACCCCAAGGTGGTCGACCCCGACGACGTCGAGACCCTTCAGGACCTGATCGTCGGCGCGCTGTCGGATGCCGCCCGGCAGGTGGCGATCCTTGCGCAGTCGCGACTCGGACCGCTGGCCAGCGGCCTGGGCAACCTTGGTTTGCCGGGAATCTGACGTGGACGGCAATGTTTGAAGGCCCCGTCCAGGACCTCATCGACGAGCTCGGCAAGCTGCCTGGAATCGGACCGAAGAGCGCGCAGCGCATCGCGTTTCACCTGCTGTCGGTCGAGCCGCCTGACATCGACCGGTTGACCGCCGTGCTCGGCAAGGTGCGCGACGGGGTGACCTTCTGTGCGGTGTGCGGCAACGTCTCCGACGACGAGCGCTGCCGCATCTGCCTGGACTCGCGGCGAGATGCCTCGCTCGTGTGCGTCGTCGAAGAACCCAAGGACGTGCAGGCCGTCGAGCGGACCAGGGAGTTCCGCGGCCGCTATCACGTGCTGGGGGGAGCGCTCGATCCGTTGTCGGGAATCGGCCCCGACCAGTTGCGCATCCGGGAGTTGCTCAACCGCATCGGCGAACGGGTCGACGGCGTGGACGTCGCGGAGGTCATCATCGCCACCGACCCCAACACCGAGGGCGAGGCCACGGCCACCTACCTGGTGCGAATGCTGCGCGACATCCCCGGGCTGACCGTCTCCAGGATCGCGTCGGGGCTGCCGATGGGTGGAGATCTGGAGTTCGCCGACGAACTCACCTTGAGTCGCGCGCTCACCGGCCGCAGGGCGATGGCATAGGTTAGCGCTCATGCCGGACGAAGAGTTCAAAGTCGAAGTCGAGCTCGGAAACGAGGCGCACCACCTGTCGTTCTGGGAGCGGCTGCGGTCGCTGGGGCTGGACGACGAGGCACGTCAACGCCTGGGTGGCCGGGTGACGGTTACCCGCGACGGCAATTGGATCCAGCTGTACACGCGCAGCCTCCAGGACGCCCGCGAGGCCGAGCGCACGGTTCGCGAACTCGTCCACGCCGATGACATCGCCGCCGAGTTCATCGTGAGCCGCTGGGATGCCGACAAGCAGGAGTGGGTCGACCCGATCAGTAGCGAAGAGGTCGAAGACGACGCCCCCGAGACGCCCGCACCCGACCCGTCGTACGTGATCCTCGAGGCATACAAGCCGGAGTTCCTGCGCGATCTGGGGTTGTAGCCCCACTTCTGGTGCGCCCGCGTGCCTGTCGTACGTCCCGGCCGTCCCGCGCCGTCGCGCCGTCACCCCACCCGCGCCCCGCCCGCCCCTGTGGCGTCGCCCACCCGTGCCCCCCTTTCCTCGTCGCGACACATAAGCTGCTGCGACGACACGCCGGGCCAGGCCGCGACAGCTTATGTCTCGGCGAGTTGTCGGTGCTCGATGGCAGCGTGCGGCCATGACGACCGTGTTCTCGGGGAGCGACGCGTTGCGGCGCGGCGACCTCACCCCGTATCAGCTCCGAAACCGCTTCGAAGCGATCCATCGCGACGTGTACGTCCCGGCCTTCGCCGAACCGACCCTGCAGGACAGGTGCAAGGCGGCCTTTCTTTGGTCCAAGCAGCGGGGCACCGTGTCCGGACTGGCTGCGGCTGCACTGCACGGATCGCGCTGGATAGCCGATGACGAACCGGTAGAACTCATTTGGCGAAACCAGCACGCCCCCGAGGGAGTGGTCACCCGCAATGAGCGCATCGCGGCCGACGAGGTCGTGGTGATCGACGACGTGTCGGTGACGTCGCTTGCGCGCACGGCCTTCAACTTGGGCCGACGGCTGCCCCGCGACGAGGCGGTGGCGCGGCTCGACGCGCTGGCCAACGCCACGAAATGGCGACCGGCCGACACCGAAGCCCTGTTCGCACGCTATCCGGGGGCCCGCGGTGCCAAGAGCTTGCGCGCGGCGCTGAGGCTCGTCGACGCTGGCGCGCAGTCTCCGCGGGAGACGTCGCTGCGACTGCTGCTCATCGACGCGGGGCTGCCGTCGCCGAAGACTCAGATACTCGTCCACAACGGCGACTTCTACCCACTTGCCTACCTCGACATGGGGTGGGAGGACTACCTGGTCGCCGTCGAATACGACGGCGACCACCACCGTAAGGACCGCAAGCAGTATCTGAAGGACATGAGCCGACTTCGGATGCTCGAACTAAGGGGCTGGATCGTGATTCGCGTCGTCGCCGAAGACCATCCAATGGACGTGCTCGACCGAGTTCGAAAGGCCTTGGCGAGCCGCGGCTTTCGCGACTCATAGACTGCCGCGACGACACGCCGGGTCAAGCCGCGGCAGCTTATGTCTCGGGATGGGGTGTCGCCGCGTCGCGGCAGCCAGGCTCGCCGGCCGGGTGTCCCAGCGAGAGCAGCTAGGCCCGCCGCGGGGCGGCCAGGCGCTCGCGGCGCAGCAGGTCGACCTCGGGCAACTCCAGCGGCGCGAGCTCACCGACCACCCGGGACAGCAGCAGGTCGGCCAACTCGGGGTTGCGCGCCAGGCAAGGGCCGTGGAGGTAGGTCGCGACGACGCTGCCCTGCACGGCCCCGTCGAAGCCGTCGCCCGCGCGATTGCCAGCACCCTTGAACACCTTGGCCAGCGGCTGCGCATCGGATCCGAGCACCGTTCCGCCCCGGTGGTTTTCGAAGCCGGTGAGCCGTTGGGTCAACCCGTTCACCAGCGGCTGGGACACGACTTCGCCGATGGTTCGGTTGGGCTGCGGTGAGGTGGTCACGTCGAGCAGGCCGACGCCCTCGACCCGTTCTCCGGCCGAGGTCTCGTACCAATGCCCGAGCACCTGGATGGCCGCGCAGATCGCGAGCACCGGCGCGCCGCGCTCGACGGCGCGCTGCAGTCCGGGGTACCGGATCAGGTGCTTGGTGGCCAACCGCTGCGCGTAGTCCTCCGCGCCGCCAAGGGTGTAGAGGTCCAGCGAGTCGGGCACCGGATCGTTGAGGGTGAGCTCGATGAGTTCGGCGTCGATTCCGCGCAGGCGCAACCGCTGCCGCAGCACCACCGCATTGCCGCCGTCGCCGTAGGTGCCCATGACGTCGGGTAGCACCAGCCCGATCCGCACCGTCATGGCAGCCGCCGATTGAGTTGCAGGAACGCCGTGTAGTTGGCGATGACCTCGACGTGGCCGGGTGGACACGACTTGATCGCGTCGATGGTGTCGTGCACCAGCGTGTGGTCGACGCCGGCGTAGCCGAGCCGGACGGCCAGGTCGGTGCCTCGTTCGCCGGCGGCGACGACGGCGGTGTCGCGGCCGTCTGCCCTTCGCGCCAGCGGCTCGTCGGCGAAGCCTTCGAAGCGCACGTCCCACAGCCACGACAGGTCTTCCCCGTCGGGCACCTGTCCGTTGACCGCGATCACGACGCCGGCGCCGTGCTTGTCGACCATCGACAGCGCCTCCTGCCACCCGGCCGGGTTCTTCGCCAGCAGGATGCGGACGGTGTGCTCGCCGAGCTGCACGGTGCGATAGCGGCCTGCGACCTCGTCTACTCGTGACACGGCCGCCACCGCGGCCGCCGGGTCCGCCCCGAGCGCGACGGCTGCGGCGACGGCCTGGGTGGCGTTGCCGCGGTTGACGGTGCCGGGCAGGGCAAGCGTCATCGGCAGGGTGAGCCCGTCGGGTCCGTAGACGTGCGAATCGTCGAACCACCACTGCGGGGTGGGGCGCTTGAAGTCGGTTCCGGTGGAGTACCAGTGGGTGCCGTCGCGCACGATGAGTTCGCCGCTGCGGGGGCAGCTCACCGAGTCGGCCGCCCAGCTGCCGCCCGCGGCCACCCAGACCACGTGGGGGTTGTCGTAGGCGGCTGACGTCATCAGCACGTCGTCGCAGTTGGCTACGACGATGGTGTCCGGGTGCCGGGCCAACCCGCCGCGCAGCGTCCGCTCGATGTGGTTGATCTCACCGACTCGGTCCAACTGATCGCGGGACAAGTTCAGCAGGATCGTGACGGCGGCGTCTACTGCGTCCAGGACATGCGGCACGTGCATCTCGTCGACCTCGAGGGCAGCCAACTTGGCCCCGCGGGCGCCGGCGCGGGCGGCCACCAGCCCGGCGTCCATGTTCGCGCCCTCGGCGTTGGTGGCCACGGGTCCGAGCGTTTCCAGCGCGGCGGCAGTCATCCTGGTGGTGGTCGACTTGCCGTTCGTGCCGGTGACGACGACGGTGCGGCGGCCGGCCCCCAGTTGGGCCAGGACCGACCGGTCGAGCGTCATGGCGACCAGCCCGCCGATCATGGCGCCCGCCCCGCGGCCGGTGACGCGCGACGCCCAGCGCGCCGCGGCTCCGGCGCCGAGCGCGATGCGACCTCGCGTAGTAACCATCCCCGGCAGTCTATGAGGGCAAAACTGGGCGGGCGACACGCGGCGGCACTGGTCCGGGCTTGTCGGGGGAGCGTGCCATCCTCGAAACATGAGCCAAACGGGAGTCGACACTCGCCGACCGGGCGGCTCCTGGGGTCGGCCGGCCGACCAGCCGGGCACCGGTTGGGCCGTCGTCGACGTCGAGACGACGGGCTTTCGTCCTGGGCAGGCCCGCATCGTCAGCGTCGCGGCCTTGGCGGTCGGTGACGATGGCAACGTCGAGGGCAGTTTCTCCTCGCTGCTCGACCCGGGCGTCGATCCCGGGCCCACTCACGTCCACGGATTGACGGCGGAGCATCTGGCGGGCCAGCCGACGTTCGTCGACGTCGTCCCTCAACTCGTCGAGGTACTGCGCGGGCGCACGTTGGTGGCCCACAACGTCGCGTTCGACTATTCGTTTTTGACCGCCGAGGCCGAGTTGGTCGGCGTCGAGCTTCCGATCGACAGTGCGATGTGCACCGTCGAGCTGTCGCGTCGGCTGCGGCTCGGCGTCGAGAATCTCCGGCTGGAGACCTTGGCGGCGCACTGGGGCGTCACGCAGATGCGTCCGCACGACGCGCTCGACGACGCGTTGGTGCTGGCGCAGATCCTCAAACCGACGCTGGCCG
>JAHFVB010000587.1 GCA_023264755.1 Mycobacterium sp.
GCGATGAGGTCATGCTGGTGAGCAGCGATCCCGCGGCGATGCTCGACGCGATGCTGAACCTCGTCGCCGCCACCGAAGCCGAGCCGGACTTTCCCCGACTGCGCACCGGCCTTGCGACGGGATCGGCGGTCAGCCGCGCGGGCGACTGGTTCGGTAGTCCCGTCAATGTCGCCAGCCGGGTGACCGGGGTGGCCCGACCTGGCGCGATCCTGGTGGCGGAACGCACCCGCGAGGCGATCGGCGACGATACGCGCTTCGCCTGGTCGTTTGCTGGTGCGCGCCGGCTCAAGGGCATCAAGGACGACGTCAAGCTCTACCGTGCGCGCCGGGTGGAATCCAAGCCGCGCTGAGCCTGCCGACTTGCACCCCGCCTGACGTTGCGGCTTGTATGGACGGCGTGCCTGAAATGGATCGTCGCAGTCTGATGTTGATGACGGGGCTCGGGCTGCTGGGAGCGGCCGCAGTCTCGGCTCCGGAAGCTTGGGCCTACCAGGCGCCGAAGGAGGCGCCCGCCGCGCCACCTCCGGCCGCGCCGCCGGCCAACGGGCAGTACCTCTTCGTCGACGACTTCGATGGGCCGGCAGGTTCGGCCCCCGACCCGTCGAAGTGGGAGATCGCCCAGGCCCGGGAGACCATGGAGGACCCGACGTTCTGGGAGCTACCCGAGAACGTGGGCCAGTACCGCGACGATCGGCGCAACGTGTTCGTCGACGGCAAGTCCAACCTCGTCTTCCACGCGGCCAAGGACGGCAACACCTATTACAGCGGCAAGGTGTTCGGTAAGTGGCGGGGTGGCATCGGGCACAACTGGGAGGCGCGGATCAAGTGCAACTGCCTGACTCCCGGTGCTTGGCCCGCTTGGTACCTGGCCAACAACAGCCCGGTCAACGGCGGTGAAGTCGACATCATGGAGTGGTACGGCAACGGCAAGTGGGCCGCCGGCACCGCCGTCCACGCGAAGTTGAACGGCGGCGAGCACGTCAGCCAGGGCATCACCGTCGACAGTGCGTGGCATACCTGGCGCGTCCAGTGGGACGACGCGGGGATGCGCTTCTGGAAGGACTACGTCGACGGCGCGCAGCCGTACTTCAACGTGCCGGCCAATTCGCTGCCGGACTGGCAGTTCAACCAGGCTGGTTACCAGCTGTTTCCGGTCTTGGACCTGGCGATCGCGGGTTCCGGCGGCGGAGACCCCAGACCGGGCACCTATCCCGCCGACATGCTGATCGACTACGTCAAGGTCTGGTAGCGCGTCGCGCGGAGGCGGCTCAGCGCGACGGAGTGAACCGACGCAACCGCAGACTGTTAGTGACGACGAATACCGAGCTGAATGCCATTGCGGCAGAGGCGATCATGGGGTTCAGCAACCCGAGTGCGGCCAGCGGCAACGCGGCGACGTTGTAGCCGAACGCCCAGAACAGGTTGCCCTTGATGGTGCGCAGGGTTGCGCGAGCGAGCCGGATCGCGTCGGGCACGGCGCGTAGGTCGCCGGTGACGAGGGTCAGGTCGGAGGCCTCGATCGCGACGTCGGTACCGGTGCCCATCGCCAGCCCGAGGTCGGCCTGAGCCAGCGCGGCGGCGTCGTTGACGCCGTCGCCGACCATTGCCACCACCTTGCCCTGGGCCTGCAGCTGCTTGATCCGTTCGACCTTCTCGGCCGGCAGCACCTCGGCGATCACCTGTTCGATGCCGACCTGGGCGGCCACCGAGGCGGCCGCGCGACCGTTGTCGCCGGTGAGCAGGATCGGGGTCAGCCCCAGCGCGCGCAGGTCGGAAATTGCCGTTGCCGCGGTGGCCTTCACCGTGTCGGCGACGACGATGACGCCGCGCATGCGGCCGTCGACCGCCAGCCACACCGGGGTGTGCCCGGCGGCCTCCGCGCTTTCGGCGGCGGCGCGCAGGTGTGCGGGGGCGGCGAGCCCCTGAGCGTCGGCCAACCAGGACAGCCGGCCGACTGCCACGTCGTGGTCGTCGACCCGCCCGGTGACGCCGTTGCCGCCGTGGTCGACGAAGTCCGTCACGGCGGGCAGCCGTCCGGACTCGGCGGCCCTGGAGGCCACCGCGCGTGCGATGGGGTGGTCGGATCCACTTTCCAATGCGCCTGCCCACGTGAGCATTTCGGGATCATCGAGGTGGACGGCGACGACGGTCATCTGGCCGTTGGTGACGGTACCGGTCTTGTCCAGCACGACGGTGTCGACGCGACGGGTCGACTCCAGCACCTGCGGACCCTTGATCAAGATGCCGAGCTGCGCGCCGCGTCCGGTGCCGACCAGCAGGGCCGTCGGGGTCGCCAGGCCCAGGGCGCACGGGCAGGCGATGATCAGCACCGCGACGGCGGCGGTGAAGGCCGAGTCCGTCGAACCGCCCGCCAGCAGCCACCCGGCCAGCGTCAACAGCGCCAGCCCGATGACGATCGGGACGAATATCGCCGACACCCGGTCGGCCAGTCGCTGCACCGCCGCCTTGCCGCTCTGCGCGTTGGCGACGAGCCGGGCCATCTGGGCCAGTTGCGTGTCCGCGCCGACGCGCGTGGCGCGCACGCGCAGCAGCCCGGCCGCGTTGACGGTGGCGCCGACCACCTCGTCGCCGGGGCCGACCTCCACCGGTACCGACTCGCCGGTCAGCATGGCGGCGTCGACCGCCGACGTTCCGGCCACGACGACGCCGTCGGTGGCCACCTTCTCGCCGGGCCGTACCACGAACACGTCGCCAACCTCGAGCTCGCCGATGGGAATTCGAGTTTCGGCCCCGTTGGACGGGTCGCGGATGACTGCGACGTCCTTGGTGCCCAGGTCGAGCAGCGCGCGCAGCGCCGAACCCGATTGCTTCTTGGCGCGGGCCTCGAGGTAGCGGCCCGCCAACACGAACGACGTGACGACGGCGGCGACTTCGAAGTAGAGGTGCTCGGGCGATCCGGTGAGCAGTTCGCGGACCGACCAGGCGTAGGCCG
>JAHFVB010000198.1 GCA_023264755.1 Mycobacterium sp.
GTAGAGGATGCGTTCGGTGGTCGTCGTCTTGCCGGCGTCGATGTGCGCCATGATGCCGATGTTGCGGACCTTGTTGAGGTCGGTCAGCACGTCCTGTGCCACGGCTAAATTCCCACTCTTTCGCTTGCTTGGTTGCTGTTGTCTTCATCCCCGGACGGCCGCAAAGCCATCTGTCGCCGCCGGGGCGGCTCCGGCGCCATCTGCCGCCGTCTGGGCGGTTCCGGCGAACCGGAGCGCATCACCAGCGGTAGTGCGCGAAGGCCCGGTTTGCTTCGGCCATCTTGTGGACGTCCTCGCGGCGCTTCACAGCGGCCCCGAGGCCGTTGCTGGCGTCGAGCAGTTCGTTCGCGAGGCGCTCGACCATCGTCTTTTCACGGCGCTGCTTCGAGAAGCTGACCAGCCAGCGCAGAGCCAGCGTGGTCGACCGCTCCGGGCGCACCTCGACGGGCACCTGGTACGTCGCGCCACCGACGCGGCGGCTGCGCACCTCGAGGGCGGGCTTGACGTTGTCGAGCGCACGCTTGAGCGTGACGACCGGATCGGTGCCGGTCTTGTCGCGGGCCTGCTCGAGCGCACCATAGACAATGCGTTCGGCCAGCGATTTCTTCCCGTCGAGCAGGACTTTGTTGACCAGCTGGGTGACTAGCTGCGATCCGTAGACCGGGTCATTGACCAGCGGTCGCTTCGGCGCGGGACCCTTGCGCGGCATTAGCTCTTCTCCTTCTTGGCGCCGTACTTGCTACGGGCCTGCTTGCGACCCTTGACGCCCTGAGTGTCGAGGGAGCCGCGGATGATCTTGTAGCGCACACCGGGGAGGTCCTTCACCCGACCACCACGCACCAGCACCATGGAGTGCTCCTGCAGGTTGTGCTGCTCGCCCGGAATGTATGCGGTGACCTCAATGCCGGTGGTCAGCTTGACGCGCGCAACCTTCCGAAGTGCCGAGTTCGGCTTCTTCGGGGTGGTGGTGTACACGCGGGTGCACACGCCGCGACGCTGCGGGCTCTCCTTGAGGGCCGCGGTCTTGACCTTGGCGATCTTGTCGCGGCGACCCTTGCGGACCAGCTGGTTGATGGTTGGCATGTACCGGCTTTCTGTGTTGCTTCTCGTTTACTACGTTGTTTTCAAGTCTGTGTACTGCGGTTTTCCCCCGCTCGCCTACCCCGCGACCGGGCGTGTCGCACGCGCCCGGAGCACCGATATCTCTTCGATGCGTCGTGGACATGCGAATTGGCCCGGCGTGCAGGCATGCTTGCATCTAACTCAACCGCAAGCGCCTCGTCGGCCAGGCACGAGCCACCACGATACCCGCCCGCGGTGGCGCAGGTCAAAGCGCCGAGTTACCGCCAATTCTGCTGCTCACACCGAGCCTCGGCCAAGTCGGCCCGATACCCGGGCCTACCACCGCGGACCTGCCGCATCGTCACTGCTTGGCCTCGACCGCCGGGGTGGGTCCCCGACGCTCCATACCGGCGGCCAAGCGCAACACCATGTCGGTGAAAACGGCGTCGGTATCGATGTCGTCCATCACTCCGGTCATCTCCAGCAACACGAACCCGTGCAGGGCCGACCAGAACTCGAGCGCCGCGTAGAAGGCGTGCTCTCCGTCCATCCCGTACGACGAAAGCACCTCGATGACCGGCCCAGCCGCCGCTCGGGTCGCCGCCGTGTACTCGGGATCGTCACCGCCCAACGGCATCCGGGTGAACGCCGAATAGCGGCCCGGATGGTGATGTGCGTAACTGCGATAGGCACTGGCCATCGCCACCACGGCGTCGTCGCGGGTGCGGCCCTCACCGACCGTGTTGAGCATCCCGATGATGTCGTCGACGACGCGCATGCGGACGGTGCGCCGGAGATCGTCGAGGCTGTCGACGTGGTTGTACAGCGACGGACCCTTGGTTCCGAGTTGACTGGCCAGGGCATTGATCGTCAACCCATCCCAGCCGTCCCGGTCCAGGAAGGTCAGGGCGGCGTTGACGATGGTGTCCCGGCTGAGCTTGGTGGCTCGCGCGGACGGCCGCGTTCGGCCGTCCTGCTTGTCGGCTCCGCCGGACGGCGGTTCCGGCCGAGCTCCCATGCGGTGAATTCCTTCGAGTCGTCGGCTAGGTCTTCGTCAGCCCGCAGCTTGGGGCAACGAATGACTCTAACCGCTGACCTCGGCGTCGGTTAGTTCATGCGGTCCTGACTCACCTGGGCGAGCCGACCGGTGACCGTGCACAGCTCCGGCAGCAGCGCCGGGTTGAGCGTCTGTATCGACCAGGTGATGACGTCGCCACCCTTCGCCACGTAGATGCTGCAGGCATTTTCGTCATAGGCCCGGAAGCCCTGATTGCCGCCCAGTGAGAGCTCGGTCAGCGTGCGACCCGCCTTGCGTTCGAGCCGCCGTTCGGTCTCCAGGTCGCTGCCGCGGTACCACCAGGTCGAGATGCCCATGCCGGCACCGAAGTCGCCGATCGCGGTCTGCTCCTGCCAGAAGCAGCCGGCGTCGCTCACGACGACCCTGGTGAACAGCACCCGACCGACGGCCTTCGTGACGTCGGCGTCGGTGACGCCGCCACAGTCGGCGGCCCGGAATCCACTCGTCGGAGTCGCCGGTTCCGCGGCATTGGGTGGGGCCGCCCCGCAGCCCACCAGGGTGCCGACCAACGCGATCAGCACCGCGGCCAACGCCTTCACATATCCGCCGACAACGTGGCGGACAGCAGCTTCTCGGCGGCGGCACACGGATCCTGACCGTTGGGCGGCCGGTATTGCACCCACCACGCCAACACCCCCGGGCCGGCGGCGGCCGTGGCCGAACACGCCGCAGCGTTGTCGGGCCGCTGCCCGAGGAAGGCGGGGTGCCGCTGGACGTCGGTGTCGGTGATCCGCAGGCCGCGGGCGGTGGCCAGGGCACGTTCGCGCTCCAAGCTGCCGGTGTCGTACCAGGAGTAGACGACGTCGACGAACCCGGAGCGTCCGGAGAGCACGTACTGGCAGACCGCGCCGCTGTAGGGACGCACCACGCTGTCGCCGCTCAGCAGCTCTTTGATCGTGTCGTCCTGCAACAAGCCACAGCGATCGTCGACGTAGCCGTAACTGCGGTCGGGGTCGGGCACTGCGGGGTGGGCGCGCTGCGCGCTACCCCCGACAGTCTGCGTGCACCCAACGGCGGCCACCGCCGCGGTGACCACCACCAAGTTCCAGGCCAAGGCCCGCGTGACCTGCCGACGCATCGGTGCACACGCTACCCAGCGCCCCCCCGTCCGAGCGACCGATGCCGCGGCGCTCGCCGTGGGATCGGCGAAGGGGTGCCGCCGTCCGGCTCCCGCGACGTAGGCTGCCGATGGTCAGGTTGACCAGGTCCGGTCGGACCGGCGCACGCAAGGGGGCCTCCGTGAAGAGCAACAGCGTGGGTGCCGCGTCGGCCACGGGCGCGCTGGCGTCGGCATTGATGGTGGCGTTGATGGTGGCGTCGGCTTCCGTGGGAGCTCCGGCGGCCCAGGCGAAGAACGGCGACACCCACGTCACCGGTCAGGGCGTCGTCCAGACCTTGGATTGCAACGACTCGACGCTCTTCGTGACGGGCACGGGAAATTACGTCACGGCCAAGGGAAGTTGTTGGGCCGTCACGGTTCAGGGCTCCTCGAACGTCGTCGTCGCCGACAACGTGGTCGACAACATCATCGTGTACGGGTCCGACCAGACGGTGATGTTCCACTCCGGCCAACCCTCCATCTTGGATCGCGGCCGGGAACTCGGAATGACCAACCGCATCGACCAGGTACCCGCGTAAGCTGAGCCGACGGCCGCCGGGAGCAGGCTCGGCCTGCCTTCGCATCGACGCCGTGGACCGCCGACGAAGCGAGGAATCATGCGCGCGCACTCCCGTGGACTGCTGGCAATCATCGGCGCGGGGTTGGTGCTGCTCGGTGCGACGGGCTGTAACTCCAACGGCAAGAACGAGTCCCCCACCGCCACCGCTCAGGTCGGCAACACCATCAACTACGGGTCGTTCGGCACGACGGGCGACTTGGACTGCGGCGCAGGCAAGTCCTTGAACGTGGGCGGGTCCAACAACACGTTGACCATCACGGGTACGTGCACCTCGGTGAACGTCGGCGGGGCCGACAACAAGATGAAGTTCGACGCCGTCGACAAGGAGATCAGCGTCGTCGGGTTCAACAACACCATCACCTACGGCAAGGGCGATCCGAAGGTCAACGACCTGGGTTCGGGCAACTCCATCAAGAAGGGGTGACGGCGCCCGGCCTCACGCCGTCGCGCCGTGGCGGCCCGCGCCGTCGGCGAACCGCTTGGCCCCGGCCAACGATTCGGCCGCGACCCGCGACAGCGACGCGAACTCGGCGTCGATGGCCTCGGCTTCGGACTTCCCCCACTGGCCCAGCGCCGACAGCCGGTCCGCCCGCAGGCACTGCTGCGGCAGCGCAGCGAGCTCCGCGGCCAGCGCCTCGGCGGCCACACGCGCCTGCCCCTTGGGCACCACCCGATTGGCCAGCCCGATCGCAAGCGCTTCCTGGGCGTCGACGCTGCGTCCGGTCAGGATCAGGTCCATCGCTCGGCTGTGCCCGATGAGCCGCGGCAGCCGCACCGTGCCGCCGTCGATCAGCGGCACCCCCCAGCGCCGGCAGAACACCCCGAACACGGCGTCGTCCTCGGCCACCCGCAGGTCGCACCACAGCGCCAGCTCCAGGCCGCCCGCCACGGCGTATCCGCTGACCGCGGCGATCACCGGTTTGGACAGCGTCATGCGGGTCGGGCCCATCGGACCGGGACCGCTGCGATGCGCCGGATTCATGTCGGCCGTGCCGAAGGCCTTGAGATCGGCTCCGGCACAGAAGGTTCCGTTGTCGCCCCAGAGCACCGCCACCGCCGCCGAGTCGTCCTGGTCGAACTGCTCGAAGGCCGCGAACAACTCCGCGGCCGCCGGCCCGTTCACCGCGTTGCGGGCCGCGGGCCGATCCATGATCACCGTGGTGACGGGCCCGTTGCGTTCGACTCGCACGCCCCCTGGTCCGGTCATGTCGCCTCCATCAATTCGGTATGGTCGCGCCGCGCAACCAGTTCCGCGGCGAAGTCGTGATAGGCCCGGCGTAGCTCCGCGCCAGGCCACCGATCCGGCAGCAGCTCGTCGGGCAGCACCGGATCCGTCAGCAGGTGGCGGACCATGGCCGCCGCCGCGACGAACCGTCCCGGAATGTCGTCCGCGGCGGCCATGTCGTCGAGCAGCCGATGGCCGGTGTCCATCCAGGCCGACAGCTTCCAGAGCCGGTTGGCGAGCCCGGCGGGATCGTCGTCGCGGGCCGTCAAGACCCGCACCAGGTCTGCCGCCGCACCCAACTCGGCTTCCAGGTTGGCCGGCCGCAGCCAAACCCCTTCCCGGAGCTCGCCGAAGCGGTTGTCCTGCAACGCCGTCCGCAACATTGCCCGCTTACGCGCATCGACCCCGACACTGGTGACGATCACCGTCGTCCACGTGCCGTCCCACTCCTGCCGCCGCGGATCGAGCGCTTCGTCCTGGCGGCGCTGGCGGGCGAGCAGCCGCTCGGAGAGCCGGTAGCCGTCGGCTGACCGAACCAGGTCGCCCGCCCCGACCATCCTGGTCAATGCCACCCGTAGCGTTGCCTCCCGGATGTCGAAATCAGCAGTGAGCGTGACGAGTTCACTCGCCGACGCCCAGGCCGGGTGCGCGCCGAGCAGGACGCTGAGCACGACCGACCGCGCCGTCATCCGGCTCAGCGCCCGCTTGCCCACCGCTCAGACCCCGGACGTCTTGCGGCCCGCGTCACCGAAGGGTTCGTCGCGCCCGCGGACCGCCTCCCGAAACCCGTGCTCGGTGGCCTCGGCGACGAATGCGTGCCCTTCCGGGGTGTGGCGCGCGACGCCGTCGAACACTGTGCTCACCATGCGGCTGGTCGCGACGCCCTGGTTGAGCAGGGCGGTGTTCAGCGCCAGCTTCGCCATGATCAGTTGGTTGACGGGCATCGCGGCGATGCGGCCGACGAGTCGCTCGGTGCGTTCGTCGAGGTCGGCCGGATCGGGTGCCTCGATGGCCAGTCCCCACTCCGCCGCCTGCGCTCCACTGATGCAATCCCCGGTGAACAGTAGGCGTTTGGCACGCTGATCACCCAGCCGGTGCGCCCAGAGCCCGGCGGCCGGAACCCCCCACACCCGCATCGGCGGATACCCGATCTTGGCGTCCGAGGCCGCGATCACCTGGTCGGCGTGCAGGGCGATGTCGGTGCCGCCCGCCACGCAGTAGCCGTGGATCTTGACGACGGTGGGCTTGTCGCAATGCATGAGGCTGGCGAACCCGCGCACGAAGCGACTCATCATCTGGTAGTCGATCATCGGGTCCCACGGCGCATCGGGCAGATGGTTGGCGGCCTGGGTCTTGCCGTCGAGCACGGTGCCTCGGTACGTGCCGGTGCCGCCCGCCGAGGACGTGCGATCGGCGTACGCGGACAGGTCGAAACCCGCGCAGAACCCCTCACCCCGGCCGGACACCAGGATGACGTGGACGTTGGGGTCCACGTCGGCCCGCTCGACGAGCGCCGACAGTTCCAGTGGCGTATCGGCGACGATCGCGTTGCCCTTTTCGGGCCGGTTGAAGGTTATGCGCGCCACCCGATCGGTGACCTCGTAGGTCATGGTCTTCAGGTCGTCGAAGTCCACGGGCCTGATCGCGTGGGTCACTGCGGCCCACCCACTCGCGATTTATGCACGCTTAGGAGCGGTGAGCGCTCGTTACCGTGCACGAATCGCGGCGTCACCCCTTCACCAACGCGCGCTCGATGATCGGGCCGAGGTCTAGTCCAGTGGGCAGGGTGCCGAACGCGCCGCCCCACTGCCCGCCCACTCGACTGGCCAGAAACGCCTCGGCGACGGCCGGGTGCCCGAACCGCACCAGAAGCGAACCCTGCAGCGCCAGCGAGATGTCCTCGGCGAGCTGGCGGGCGCGGTACTGGATGGTCTCGGGATCGTCGGCGCCGCCGAGCGCTTGACGCAGCGCCGCGACGTGCGCATCCAGCCGGGGGTCGTGTCCGGTCGTCTTGGCCAACTCGTCGAACAGCACGTCGATGCACTCGGGTCGAGTTGCCATGGCCCGCAGCGTATCCAACGCGCTGACGTTGCCCGAGCCCTCCCAGATGCCCATCAGGGGTGCCTCGCGGTAGAGCCGGGGCATCCCGGATTCCTCGGCGTACCCGTTGCCGCCCAGACACTCCATGGCCTCGGCGGCGTGTGGCGTCGCACGCTTGCACACCCAGTACTTTCCGGCGGCCAGCCCGATGCGACGCAGCAGCGTCTCGCGTTCGTCGCCGCGCACGGCGGCGTCGGTGGCCCCGGCCATCCGCATGGCCAGCATGGTCGCGGCCTCCGCCTCGATGGCGAGATCGGCGAGTACGTTGCGCATCAACGGCTGGTCGATCAGGTATGCCCCGAACGCCTTTCGATGCTGGGCATGATGGATGGCGCGGGTCAGGCCGGTGCGCATGCTGGTGGCGCTGCCCAGCGTGCAGTCCAGTCGGGTCAGGTTGACCATCTCGATGATGGTCGGCACCCCGCGGCCCTCCTCGCCGACGAGCCACGCGGTGGCACCGTCGTACTCGACCTCGCTGGAGGCGTTGGCGTGGTTGCCGAGCTTGTCCTTCAAGCGCTGCAGGAACATTCGATTCCGGGTCCCGTCGGGGAGCACCCGCGGCAGGAAGAAGCAGCTCAGCCCGCCCGGCGCTTGAGCCAGCACCAGGAACACGTCGCTCATCGGTGCGGAGGTGAACCACTTGTGCCCGCGCAGCGAGTAGCTGCCGTCGCCGTTGGGCGTGGCCTGCGTGGTGCCAGCCCGCACGTCGGAACCACCCTGCTTCTCGGTCATCGACATGCCCGCCGTGAGTCCGGCCTTCATGCTGGGGACCTTCAGTTCGGGGTCGTACACGCGGCTGGTGAGCAGCGGTTCGTAGCTGGCCGACAGCTCCGGGTTGAAGCGCAGTGCGGGCACGACGGCATAGGTCATCGAGATCGGGCAGATGTGCCCCGGTTCAGGCGTCCACACCGAGGTCTTGGCGGCGCGCACCACGTGGGCGCCGGCCCGGTCGTCGGCCCACGGTGCGGCGTGCAGCCCGGCGCCGACCGCAACCTTCATGAGTTCGTGGTACGCCGGATCGTATTCCACCTCGTCGATGCGGTAGCCGTAGCGATCGTGGGTGCGCAGGATCGGCTGATTGCGATCGGCCAGCTCGCCCCAGCGTTGCGCCTTGGCGCTGCCGCTGAGCGCTCCGAGTTCGGTGACCTCGTCGACGCCCCAGTCCCCGCCCTCGCGGATCAGCGCCTCGATGAGCACCGGGGAGGTGGCGGGGTTGTAGTTCTCCAGCGGCGGAACCTGATTGGTGACGACATGCGTGTCCGACATGCCCCCCACTGTTACATTTTCTCGACAGCTGCACAAGATGCGTAATGCGTAGGGTCACCCGTCCCCGCTCGATGCCACCCGCACCCCCGAA
>JAHFVB010000199.1 GCA_023264755.1 Mycobacterium sp.
TGCGCTGGCAGCGCGACCGGGGGCTGAGTCGGTTGCGGGGTCGGCCCGTTCGGCGAGACCGGCTTGTCGAAATTGCCGGTCAGGAAGGAGTCGTCACCGTCGAGCAGGTGCTTGGTCAGCGCTGCCCGCGGCGTCATGCCGCGCAGCTTCTGCAACTCAGACAGCGGGGCCCGGAAGTCCTCGAAATCGGGCCCCAGATCTTCGCGCAGTTGGTTCGTCGCACCCGACAGGTACTCCCGGACCTGGCGGACCGCGCCGGCGGTCCAGCGGATGGCGCCGGGGAGGCGCTCTGGGCCGAGGATGACGAGGCCGGCGATCACCAGCACCAACATCTCACCCCAACCGACGTTGGCGAACATCGTTAGGTCTTCGTATCGGCGGCGGGTTTGACGGTGAGCACGACGTGCCGGCCGTCGCGAAGCACCTCGACCGGCGCATCCTGGCCGATCTTGAGCTGCCGCAACGCCACCACGAACTCGTTGATGTCGGCGACCGGTCGGTTGCCGACCCTGATCACGACGTCTTGTTCCTTGAGCCCCGCGGCGGCCGCCGGGCTGCCCGGGATCACCTTGACGATCCGGGCGCCGGACGCTCCGGAGTTGCTCACCGATTCCGCGTTCACGCCAAGCGTCGCGTGCGAGATGTGCCCGTCCTTGATGAGCGCCTCGGCCACGGTCCTGACCTCGTTGACCGGGATGGCGAAGTTCAGCAGCACGCCGTCCTCCCGGCCAGCGGTGTTGATGCCGACGACCTGCGCGTCCATGTTGATCAGCGGCCCGCCGGAGTTGCCGTGGTTGATCGAGGCGTCAGTCTGGAGTCCGTCGAGCACGGTGTCGGTGTCGCTTTGACCGTCGCTGGGAATCGGCACCGGCCGGTGCAACGCGCTGATGATGCCGTGCGTGACGGTGCTGCGCAGCCCGATCGGAGCACCGGCGGCGATCACTTCTTCCCCGACTTGGAGCTTGTCGGAATCGCCGAGCCGTGCGACGGTCAGGTTGTCCACGTTGTCGACCTTGAGCACCGCGATGTCGGTCTTGCGGTCCCGGCCGACGAGGCTGGCGGGCACCTCGGTGCCGTCATTGAAGACCACCGAGATCTTGTGCTTGCCTGGGTCTTGGGCGGCTTGGGAGATGACGTGGTTGTTGGTGACCACGTAGCCGCGTCCGTCGATGATGACCCCGGATCCGAGGCTGAGATCTTCGTCGCTGACGACTCGAATCGTCACCACCGAGTTGGCCACCGCGGCAGCCACTTTGGTGAACCGGTTGGTGGGCGCCTCCGGGTTGTCGGGAGTCTCCAGGGTGACCTTGGACGTGGTGAACGCCGCCATGACCTCCGCGGTGTAGCGGCCGATCAGACCGCCTCCGAGGCCGATCACCAACCCCACGATGAGCAGTAACGTCAACGCCACCCAGGACACCTTGCGGCCGAACAGCACGTCGCGCACCCCGACCTTGCCCACCGGCACGTCGGGCAGGGTAGGTGGCGGCGTCGGCGCCGCGGGCGCTCCGAGCGACGGCGCAGCGGCAGGGTCGCGCCACGGATCCGGCTGGGCGTCGGGAAACTCCTGCTGCTTCTCCGCTTCCATGGCACCGGCGTCGGCGGGATGGCGTTGCAACGAGTCGTTGGTGCCTTGCCGACCGAATGCCTCGGCCAGCACCGGGTCGGGGGCCTGGTTGGTGGGGGTGTACTCCCCCTGGTCGCGCTGTCGGTCGACCTCGAGGAAGGACCCCGAGAAGCCCTCTGGCCGGCCGAATGCGCGGGCGGAGGCAGGGTCGACGGGCGGGCGCGAGACCGGACGCGGTGGCATGCGCGGGCCGGTGTCGGACTGGTCCTGATTAGTCACCCGTGTTCACTCTCCATCGGAGCGTCCGCCGTGACGGCGGACGCGATTCGTTCATTGACGTTACCGACGCTTGCGCCGAGCACGCGTCGCGTGGTCGGCAAGCTGTGGGTCGACCGGCTCCGCGGGCGCCTCCGGTGGAGCGTGATGCGGGATTTGGGACAGCATCCCCAGCAGCGCGGTCGGCACGACGATCGGGCAAGAGTCCCGCAACGCCGCTCGGGCTTGCCCCTGGGCGTCGACCTCGGCCGAGCACTCGGGGCAAAGCGACAGGTGATGCGCGGCCCGCAGGTGCGCGGCCATCCGCAACTCGCCGTCGACGAAGGCCGCGATGGCCTCGGTCGACAGATGCTCGGTGGAGCCGAGGCGGCGCGGGCCGACGGGCCCGTCGCTTTGCGAGGCGAATTGACTCGGCAGCCAGGAGAACGCTCGACGGAACACGTGTCCCGGATCAGCCATCACCCAGCTCCTCTCCGGTTACCGCAGCTCGAGGGCGGCGCCACAAAATGATTATGTAGCCACCTACGAATGTAGCGCGGCGGAGGGCTGACGACATCCGCGAACGGTCAGGCCGACCTGGCTTGATCCTCGACGTAGTCGGCCGAGTGGCGGGCCAGGTAGTCGCGCAGCGCGGCCCGACCGCGGTGGATGCGGCTACGCACCGTGCCGAGCTTGACGCCGAGCGTGGCGCCGATCTCCTCGTAGGACAGGCCTTCGATGTCGCACAAGACCACCGCGGCGCGGAACTCGGGCGGCAGCGAATCGAGCGCGGCTTGCAGGTCGGGGCCAAGCCGCGAGTCGTGGTAGATCTGCTCGGGGTTCGGCTCGTCGGCCGGGACGCGGTCGTAGTCCTCGGGCAGGGCCTCCATCCGGATGCGGTTGCGCCGACGGACCATGTCGAGGAACAGGTTGGTGGTGATGCGGTGCAACCAACCCTCGAACGTGCCCGGCTGGTAGTTCTGCACCGAGCGGAACACCCTGATGAAGGTCTCCTGGGTGAGATCCTCGGCGTCGTGCTGGCTGCCCGAGAGGCGGTACGCGAGCCGGTAGACGCGATCGGCGTGTTGGCGCACCAACTCGTCCCAGGAGGGCATCGTCGTCTTGTCGCCGGTCGCGTCGAACACTGCGGTGCCGGTCAGCTGGTCGGACGGCTCGAACCACTCGACCTCGCCGGAGTTCGAGCCGGCTAGTTCGAGGTGGGCCATGGACACGGGGCCAATCGAGGTGGTGGTCGTCGGATCCTCCAGATCAGTAGTGCGACCGCGGCGGTAAGCCGACGGCCCGACATTCCCCGCAACGGAAAACTCGACGCCGTTGTTCCCGGATTGCGAGCTTTCGCCGAATTCCATGCGCTTACCGTTGCCCACTCCGGTGAGCTTGGCATATGAGCAAACTGAACTTTTCCTGAGAAAGCGAGAAAATCGCCGTCTAGCTGCGCGAATCTCGCTGTTACAGGTTGGTTGCGAATTGCCGGGCGGGCGTGTCGCGGCCCTGACGGTACGGGTTGGCTCTACGCTGCGGGCATGGCCGACGACACCAAGGGCCAGGTGCGGCCCAGCCGTGCCGAGGCAATCGCCACCCACGCCGAGCAATCCATTTCCGAGGACAGCATCACGTCCGCAGCCCGCGAACGGGCCGAGGACAGCGGCGCAGGCGCCGTGACGCCCGCGGTGGGCGCCCTGCTCAGTGTGTTGGCCAAGCTGGCGGGGGCCAAGTCCGTCGTGGAGATCGGGACCGGCGCCGGTGTCAGTGGGCTCTGGCTGTTGTCCGGCATGCGCGTCGACGGAGTGTTGACCACCATCGACGTCGAGCCCGAGCATCAACGGCTGGCCAAGCAGGCCTTCGCCGAGGCGGGTATCGGAGCGTCTCGGACCAGGTTGATCGGCGGACGCGCCCAAGACGTGCTGACGCGACTGGCCGACGCCTCCTATGACCTGGTGTTCGTCGATGCCGACCCGATCGATCAGCCGGCCTTCGTGGCCGAGGGAGTGCGGTTGCTGCGCTCCGGCGGAGCGATCGTGGTGCACCGCGCCGCGCTCGGCGGCCGCGCGGGCGACGCGTCTGCGACGGACCCCGAGGTCAGCGCCGTGCGGGAAGCGGCCCGACTGATCGCCGAGGACGAGCGCCTGACGCCGGTGCTGATTCCGCTCGGCGACGGGCTGCTGGCCGCCGCCCGCGACTAACCCCCGCTTCACTACCGTCCCGCCCCGTCGGGCCCGGCCCTCGCGTGCCCTGCCCGGCCCTCGCTTGCCCGGCCCCGCGCTCCCCTGCCGTGCCCGGCCGAACGTGGGTCACCCCCACGCGTGCGGCCGCTCGTGCGTGGGGGTAACCCACGTTCGGCGGATGGGTGGCGCAATCCCTTGACCGGTCACTGAACGCATGTTTAGCATACTAAACATGCGTTCAGCCGATGATCTCACCGCCGTCGCCCGAATCCGCGACGCGGCGATCGAGCAGTTCGGCCAGCACGGCTTCGACGTCGGCCTGCGCGCCATCGCCAAGGGTGCGGGCGTCAGCGCGGCCCTGGTGATTCATCACTTCGGCTCCAAGGAGGGTCTGCGCCGGGCGTGCGACGAGTTCATCGCCGAGTCCGTGCGCGCGTCCAAGACCGAGTCCCTGCAGAACTCCGACCCGGCCGCGTGGTTCGCCCAGTTGGCCGAGATCGAATCGTTCGCGCCAAGCATGGCCTACCTGGTGCGCAGCCTGCAGTCCGGAGGCGACCTGGCCAAGTCGTTGTGGCGCACCATGATCGACAACGCCGAGCAGTACCTGGAAGAGGGAGTGCGCGCGGGCACGATCAAGCCGAGCCCCGACCCCAAGGCCAGGGCGCGTTTCCTGGCCATGACGGGCGGTGGCGCGATTCTGCTGTACCTACAGATGCACGAAAACCCCAGCGACATACGCGCGGTGCTGCACGACTACGCGCAGGACATGGTGCTGCCCGCGCTCGAGGTGTACACGCACGGCCTGATGACCGACTCCACGATGTACGACGCGTTCGTCGCCCAACGAGCTCAAGGCATTCCGATCGTCACGTCGAAGGAGGAGAAGGGATGACCAACCAATCGAACGCCAACACCAACACCAACACCATCGAAGTGCATGGACTGACCAAGAACTTTGGAACCGTCCGCGCGCTCGACGGACTCGAGCTCAGCGTCGCCGAAGGCGAGGTGCACGGTTTCCTCGGGCCCAACGGGGCGGGCAAGTCGACGACGATCCGCATCCTGCTCGGCCTGGCCCGTGCCGACGGGGGCACCGCACGCCTGCTGGGCGGTGACCCGTGGACCGACGCAGTGGCACTGCATCGTGACATCGCCTACGTACCAGGCGATGTCACGCTCTGGCCGACGCTAACCGGGGGCGAGACCATCGACCTGCTCGCCCGCATGCGCGGTGGGCTCGACGACAAGCGGCGGGCAGAGCTCACCGAACGGTTCAGCCTCGACCCCACCAAGAAGGCACGCACCTACTCGAAGGGCAACCGGCAGAAGGTATCGCTCATCTCGGCCTTTTCGTCGCACGCACGACTGCTGCTGCTCGACGAACCCAGCAGCGGGCTGGACCCGCTGATGGAGAACGTCTTTCAGCAATGCGTCGGCGAAGCGCGCGACCGCGGCACCACCGTTCTGCTCTCCAGCCACATCCTGGCCGAGACCGAGGCGCTGTGTGACCGGGTGACCATCATCCGCGCGGGCAAGACCATCGAGAGCGGAACGTTGGACTCCCTGCGCCACCTGTCGCGCACCTCGATCACGGCCGAGCTCATCGGCGATCCCGGTGACCTGTCCCGCCTCAAGGGGGTCGCCGACGTCAGCGTCGACGGCCACACGCTGCGCGCGCAGGTCGACGCCGACAGTCTCGGCCAGGTCATCAAGGCGCTGGGCGACGCCGGGGTGCGGACGCTGATCAGCCAGCCGCCGACCTTGGAGGAGCTCTTCCTGCGGCACTACGACACCTCGGCAGACACCACCGCCAAGACCTCGGAGGGCGTGCCCGCATGACCGTCCTCGACCGCCCCCACCGGCCCGCCCACGAGGCCCCGCCACGTGGGACGAACTTCTCGGGGACTATTGGGCTGCTCAGGCTTTACCTGCGCCGCGACCGCATCGTGCTCCCGCTGTGGGTGCTGCTGCTGTCCGTCCCACTGTCGACGGTGTACGTCGGCAGTATCGCGGCCGTGTACCCCACCCAGGCCGACCGGGCCGCCCTCGCGGCATCGATCATGGCCAGTCCGGCCCAGCGCGCGTTGTACGGCAACGTCTACTCCGACAGCCTCGGGGCCACCGGAATCTGGAAGGCCGGCATGTTCCACGTGCTGATCGCGGTGGCCGTGATCCTGACCGTCGTCCGGCACACCCGCGCCGACGAGGAGACGGGACGCTCGGAGCTCCTCGACTCGACCGCGATCGGCCGCTACGCCAACCTGTCCGCGGCGCTGTTGCTCGCCGGCGGCGCCTCGGTGCTCACCGGCCTCCTCGGGACCGCCGGACTGCTCACCGTCGACGTTCCCGCAGCCGGATCCCTGGCGTTCGGGGCCGCGCTGGCGGGCACTGGGCTGGTGTTCACCGCGGTCGCTGCCGTGGCGGCGCAGCTCTCGCCCAGCGCCCGCGTCGCGCGCGGCGCCGCCTTCGGTGTGCTCGCGGTCGCGTTCACGCTGCGCGCCGTCGGCGACGCGAGCTCGGCCGCGCACGTCCTGTCCTGGCTGTCACCGCTGGGTTGGGCGCTACAGGTTCGGCCGTATGCCGGGGACCGGTTCTGGGCGCTGTTGCCGTCCGTCGCGCTGACGGCGGTGCTGATAGCCCTCGCCTATCAGCTGCTGGCCCGTCGGGACGTCGGCGCCGGACTCATCGCCGAGCGCGCCGGTCCGCCACGAGCCGGTTCCACGCTGCGCGGCCCAAGCGCGCTGGCGTGGCGGCTGAGTCGTGGCGCCCTGGTGCTCTGGACCGTCGGCCTGACCCTCTACGGCTTGCTCATCGGCAGCGTGGTCAATGGCATCGGCGACGAGCTCGGCGGCAGTTCGTCAGCCCGCGACATCGTCGGCCGGCTGGGCGGAACCGACGCCATGGAGCAGGCCTTCGTCGCGGTCGCCTTCAGCATGCTCGGCATGGTGGCCGCTGCCTTCGCGGTCTCGTTGACGCTGCGCCCGCACCAGGAGGAGGCCGGTCAGCGGGCCGAGCCGCTGCTCGCCGGGGCGGTGAGCCGCACCCGTTGGCTCGCCGGCCACCTGGTGATCGCGTTGGCCGGCTCTGCGGTGGCCATCATGATCGCGGGCCTGGTCGCCGGGCTGACGTACGGTGCGGCCGCCGGCGACGTGGCGGGCAGGCTACCCACGGTGCTCGGCACCGCGGCGGTGCAGCTGCCCGCGGTGTGGCTGCTGTCGGCCGTCACCGTCGCGCTGTTCGGCCTGGTCCCCCGATTCACTCCGGTGGCCTGGGGGGTGCTGGTGGCGTTCGTCGCCATCTATCTACTTGGCTCACTGGCGAATTCGCCGCAGTGGTTGCTCGACCTCGAACCCTTCGGGCACACACCGCGAGTGGGCACCGGGGCGTTCACGCCAACGCCACTAGTCTGGCTGCTCGTCCTCGACGTAGCGCTGATCACGCTGGGCCTCAGTGCCTTTCGCCGTCGCGATTTGTGCTGAGGAGAAGTCGTGAAGCTGGCGGTTCAGATGACGGCGTCCCTGGTGTTCGGTGCGGCATTCTTCGGGCTGGCACTGTTCTGGCCCGCGGGAACGTTTCACTATTGGCAGGCTTGGGTCTTCCTGGCGATCTTCTTCGGATCCTCCATCGTGCCCACGACATACCTCGCCAGGAGGCAGCCCGCCGCGCTCCAGCGTCGCCTGCGGGCCGGCCCGGCCGCGGAAACCCGCCCCGCACAACGCCTCATCATCACGGCGATCGTCCTGCTGGTGGCGGCGACGTACGTCACCAGCGCCCTCGATCACCGGTTCGGCTGGTCGACCGTGCCCTTGGCCGTCATCGTCGTCGGTGACGTGTTGGTCGCGGTCGGCATCGTCATGGCGCAGCTGGTCGTCATCCAGAACGGTTACGCCGCAGCGAACATCACCGTCGAGGAGAATCAGCCGCTGGTCACGACGGGGCTCTACGGGGTGGTCCGCCATCCGATGTACCTGGGAGTGGTGATCAACATGATCGGAGCGCCGATTGCGCTCGGTTCGCTGTGGGGTTTCATCCCCGTCGCACTCACCGTGCCCGTACTCGCGGCCCGGATCGTCGACGAGGAGCGGATGCTCGTCGCCGAGCTCACCGGCTACCGCGAATATCGGACGCGCGTGCGCGCCCGCTTGATCCCCCGTGTCTGGTGAGGAGCTGCCAGTGAAGACCGCCGCGCAGACTGCCATCACGTCGGTGCTCGGAATCGCGGCATTCGCGCTCCTACTGTTCGTCCCGGCTGGGACGCTGAACTATTGGCAGGGCTGGGTCTTCGTGGCCGTATTCGTGGTGGCTACCTTGGTGCCGAGTATCTACCTGGCCAGGCATGACCCCGAGGCCTTGAAGCGACGCATGAAGGCCGGCCCCACCAACGAGCACCGACCCGTGCAACGCGTCGTCATCGCGCTCTGCTTCCTGCTGGTCCCCGCCCTGATGGTGATCGCCGGACTCGATCACCGCT
>JAHFVB010000588.1 GCA_023264755.1 Mycobacterium sp.
GGTGGCCATTTCACGAAACGTCACGGACGGATCCAGCGGCCGGCCATCCGGTACGGCGCCATAGTTCAACTCGCGGAAGCCAATCCGCTCGACCAACTCGGGTTCGTGGTGATACGGCGTCTCGTGTCCGAAGTACTTGCGGGCGGTCTGTTCGATGGCGCCCCACAACCAATCCCGGCCACTGAGCAGCAGGTCCAACTGACGATCCAGGACGTCCGGACCGACGAGCCCGTACATGGCGACGGCCAGTTGAGCGGCGGCCGGAGTGAGCACGCCGTCGGCGACGAGCTTGCGCACCTTGGGCGCCAGTTCAGCGGTCTCCGGATGGTCACCGTCCCACAACAGTCGCCGAGTGGCCTGGCGAACCAGCTCGATGTCGCCGGCCGACAGCAGCGGCGAGTCCAGCACCATCGCGTGCACGCGATCCGGATGCCGCACGCCCAGCCCCGCCACCAGATAGCTGCCGTACGAGGTCCCGTAGCTCACCGCCCGCGAGACCTGCGCATCGTCGAGCACGGCCGCGATGTCTTCGACCGCCTGGTCGATGGTCAGCGCCTCCGCGGGCAGGTCGGCTCCGGCGTCGTCATGCCGTGACATGCCGACGCCGCGGTGCTCGACCATGATGACGTCGAGTCCCTCGGCCGCCGCCCGCCGGCGCAGCCCGCGGTACAGCGCGATCGAGGCCGCCCCCGGACCGCCGGGCACGATCACCAGCGGGTGCTCCGATTCGGGTCCGGTGCGCACGTAGTAGAGATCGAACTGCTCGCCGTTGCCCACCGGCCTGCGCACCGACCGCACGCCGGGCAGCGCAGCCAACTTCGCATGGGTGCGCAGGCGCTTTGCGGTCATGGTCATTGGTGACCATTGTATTTCGCGCCGAAATCGGGTCCCCGTTGCTCCTTAGGTTCGCCACGAGACAAACCCGTGCTCTGCTCCACGCCGCTGCGTAGAACGGATGGCATGACCGCCACCGAAGAAGTCTTCTCGATTGCCCCAGGAACCGATCAGTGGAACACCCTGCTGACCGGCATCGCCTCCGGCGCCAAGGACCGAGACCTCAACGACGAGAATCCGTTCGACCAGGTGACCCAGCTCAAGCGGGCCGGCTTCGGCACGTTGCGGCTACCGCGCGAGCTCGGCGGAGCCGGATTGACCGTCCCGCAACTATTTTCGGCGGTTATCGACGTAGCCTGCGCAGATCCCATCGTGGCGCACATCTTCCGGACACACTTCTGGTTCGTCGAGGAGCGCTTGCGCACGATCGACACACCCGGTGCGCGGCATTGGCTACGCAAGGTGGCCGACGGCAAGATCTTCGGCAACGCCTTCAGCGAGAAGGGCGGCGCCGCGGTCGGCAGCCTGGTGTTCAACACCCGGCTCCTCCCCGATCCGGCCGGTGGGTTCCGCCTGCGCGGAGAGAAGTTCTACAGCACCGGGTCGCTGTTCTCCGACTTCCTGACCGTCACAGCCACCACCGATCACGACTCCGTCGCCACCCTGGTGATCCCCGCGGACCGGACCGGAGTGCGCCTGATCGACGACTGGGACGGCTTCGGCCAGCGCCGCACGGGAACCGGCACCACCATCTTCGACGACGTCGCCGTCACCGCCGACGAGGTGCTCTCCGACACGTCGTACGACGCCGACCCCGTGCCGACCGTGCAATACGCCTCGCTTCAACTCTTCATCCACGCCGTCGTCGCGGGCATCCTCGCCAACGTCGTCGACGACGGCGTGAACCTGCTGCGGTCGCGCGACCGCAGCTTCAGCCACGCCCCCACCGAACGGCCGACCGACGACCCGTTGTTGCAGCGCCAGCTCGGTGAACTGGCCAGCACGGCCTACGTCGCGCGAGCAGCGGTACTGGACGCCGCCACGGCCATCGAGGCGGCGACGGCCTCAGTCGATGACGCAGGGCTACCCGATGCGACGCTGGCCGCCGAAGCGCAACTCAAGGTCGCCAAGGTCAAGGTGCACCTCGACGCCATTGCGCCCGAGGCGGCCACCAGGTTGCTGGAACTCGGAGGCGCCAGCGCGGCGAGCAGGCAGAAGAACCTGGACCGGCACTGGCGCAACATCCGGACCATCACCCTGCACAACCCGGTCGCCTACAAGGCCCGCGTGATTGGCGAGAACCTCCTGCACGGCACTGCGATTCCCGCCAACGCCTACTTCTAACGGGTGTGTGGTGGAGTGTGAGCGGCGCTGTGCGCCGCGCACACTCCACCACACACAGAAGGGGCGGGCGCTACCGGAGGCCTCGGATCAGGTCGTTGTGGTCCTGGTGGGACAGCGCATCACCGGTGCCCGTGCCGATGAGCTCCCGAAAGGTCTCCGCGCTGCTGAACGCCTCGATCAATTCGCTCTCGTTGGGGTAGTCCCCGGTCCACCGCGAGTAGACCTGACCCTGCCCGCCCGTCGCCTCGTGGGTGGCATGGCGATCAGTCCTGGTGCACCAGTAGCCCTTCGGGGACGTGCAGTAGCAGATCTTCGGCGTCGACGTGAACCACTTCACGGTTTCATTGTGCGCCGGCCCACGGTTCGCTTCCAGGCCCGGGCGATCGCCGCCTCTGACGGCACGCCGAGGGGCTCCCCTCAGGCTGGCCCATCGGTCACCGCGTACACGGTGTGCGTGCCCTGCAGGCCCTTCAGTTCGACTTCGCGCGGCGCCCCGAATCGGATGCCGGGCAGCGCGTCGACCGCGTCGTGGACTGGCTCGCTGACCAGGAGCTCGCCGCCTTCGGCCAGCCCCGCCACCCGGGCCGCCAGCGCGACGTTGCGCCCGAAGAGGTCGTCGCCGCGGCGCACCGAAGTGCCTATGTGGACCCCGATTCGCACCCTGATCCGATCCCATCGCTCGGGATCGTCGCGTAGCGCGCGCTGGACCGCGGCGCTGCAGCGTACGGCTTGCTCGGCGGCGGAGAACGCGATCATGAAC
>JAHFVB010000589.1 GCA_023264755.1 Mycobacterium sp.
CTCCCTGCTCAGGGTGATCAACAAGATTCAGCAAGGCCGACGAGTTCCCCGAGACTATGGCGCCGGAGTGTCCATGACGCTGCTCGAGGCCGAGATGTGCGCATTGATCGCCAGGCACGATGGCGTCACCGGCAGCGAGTTGTCCGACGAACTCGCAGTCACCCGCTCGGCGACGTCTCAGATCATCTCCAAGCTCAAGGGCAAGGGCCTGGTCACCGAACGGGCGTCGGAGGTCGACGCCAAGCGCAAACAACTCTCGCTGACGCCTCACGGGCACGATGCCGCAGCGATCGCCGACAACTTCAAGGCCGCCATGTCGGATGCGATGTTCGGCGGCGAGAGCGCTGCAGAATTGCGTGCGTATCTGCGCTTCGTCACCAAGTTGGAAACCTTCCACTCAGGCATCGTCAAGCAGTGGGGCGGCGACACCGCGCCCGACGCTTCTCGCTAGCGCTTAGTCCCTCTGTCAGACCGTCTCGGCGGGTCCTATCCAACCTGTGAACAATGCTTTGCGCAATACTATTGCGTGTGCAATACACCATGCTAGTTTGAGCATCCGTCGCCGCTGAGCGTCGTGTTCAAAGCGGTTCGCAAGCCGCGTAACTCGCCGGAAAAGGTAGGCAATGGTTCGCCAAGTTCTCGTCATCATCGGCGCAGGGGGCATGGGTGCGGCGATTGGGCGACGGTTGGGGTCGGGTCGCCAGATCGTCCTGGCCGATCGCGATCACGACGTGTTGCGTGACGTCGTCGACTCGATGACTGACGAGGGCCTTAGCGTCGTTTCCCACCCAGTCGACGTCACCGACCACCCGTCAGTTGTCGAGCTGGCGAGTGCTGCGGCGGATTGCGGCCCTGTGATGGCAGTGGCACACACCGCTGGGGTTTCTCCGGCTCGAGCGTCGGTAACCGACATCCTTCGAGTCGACCTTCTGGGCACCGCGCACGTGCTCGATGCGTTCGGCGACGTCATCGAGCCTGGTGGTGCGGGCGTGATCACCGCGAGCATGGCCGGAACGATCCTCGGGGGCAGGTTGAGCAGCGAGGACGAGGATCAGTTGGCGGCAAGTCCCTCAGCGGCGTTGCTCGACGTCCCCGTGATCCGCGCGCTGCAGGATGCCCGCGACGACGCCCCCGAGAGACGCAGCATGGCGTATGGAATCGCTAAGCGGGGCAATCAACTTCGAGTCAAGGCAGCCGCATCGCGATGGGGCGCCCGGGGTGCCCGGATCAATTCCATCAGTCCGGGGGTCATCTCGACGGCGATGGGTCGCGCTGAGCTCGAAGATCCAGCAACCGGTGACCTCATCAACGCCATGATCGCCAAGTCCCCGACGGGACGAGTGGGCACCGTCGGTGACATTGCTGCTATCGCGGACTTCCTGCTTTCCGACGCAGCGGGGTTCATTACCGGTACGGACGTGCTCGCGGATGGAGGGGTCGTCGCGTCGATGATGACGCCGCAGCTGGCCGTTCCCGTATGAGTAGCGGCCCGATATCGACTCAGCTGCATCGTGTTTACGCGATTCCGGAAAGGAACCTCAATGGCTACGACTAGTGTGACGGGCTCGGCTTCTCCTGAGTCGACTGTCCCGGAGAAATGGCGCTGGTTGTCGCTGAATCCAGGCAAGCGCCGCACCGAGATCATCTACGTGGTCTGGTTCCTCGTCTCGGTCCCGATCCAGGGACTGGTCACCTTTAACCTGAGCTACGACAAGCCCAATGACTTCGAATTGGTGGCTCAAGCGCTCGTGATGGGACTTGGCACGCTGATCTGGCCGCTCGTCTTCCGAGCCGCGGACGACAAGGGACGCCCACTGCGGGAGCTGTACGGGTTCCGAATGGGCATCTTCTTGACCGTGTGGGCGGTCCTAGGGGGATTCATCGGGACCGACCCCTGGTATGAGGTGCTGCACGGGCACTTTGCGTTCAACACCGCGATCAATCCAAACGGTGTGCCGCTGTTCATGCTTCCGATGACCATCAGCGTCTTTGGCCTGTACTCCGTGATCCTCGGCACGGCCTACCGAGCCGTCACGCAACTATTGAACCGAACAAACGGTGTGCTCGCCCGCGACACGTGGCTACGACACGGGATTCTCTGTACCGTCTTGGCGGTCCCCATGCCGCTAGCTGAGACCTTCGCCTACTCGGGCTCGAACTACTGTTTCGACAACGGTGTTGGGATGTGGGGTCTCAATGTCCTGATCTACGGCGCGTGGCACTTCTCGGCGTTGCTGTTCTACACCAGGTTCGACGCCTTGCCGGGCGAACGAACGCCGTTGAAGACCGTCGCGCTGTCAGCGTTCGCCGCCCTCGGCATTCTGATGGTTCTCATGACGATCACCAAGACGTTCATCGCCCCGCACTTCGTCGAGGTACGGCACGGCGTCCGTCAACTCAACGACTGGAGCGTCGACAACTGTCTTGGTCCGAAGCCATGAGCGTGGCCGCCGGTGTTGGCAAGCCGATTCGGTCGCTGGGCGGCTTTTATTCAGTTGCCGGCGACACCTTCCTGGTGATGTTCCGTCGGCCGTTCGCTTGGCGCGAGTTCATCCTGCAGACCTGGTTCGTCGCGCGGGTATCACTGGTTCCAACGTTGATGCTGGCCATCCCGTTCACCGTGCTCACGGTGTTCATCCTCAACATCCTGCTCAGCGAGCTCGGTGCTGCCGATCTTTCCGGCACCGGTACTGCGCTCGGCACCATCACGCAGATCGGACCCGTAGTGACGGTTCTCGTCGTGGCGGGCGCCGGTGCGACGGCAATGTGCGCTGACCTCGGTGCACGCACGATCCGCGACGAACTCGACGCATTGCGGGTGATGGGCATCAATCCGATTCAAGCCTTGGTCGTCCCGCGGGTGCTCGCCTCGACGGTGGTCGCGTTGCTGCTCTCGGCGCTGGTAAGTCTCGTCGGGTTGGGCGGTGGATTCGCCT
>JAHFVB010000590.1 GCA_023264755.1 Mycobacterium sp.
CCGGCGGCAGGATCTGCTGGGTGGGATGCAGGCGGCCACCGAACACCCGGTCGAGCGCCTCCGGGTCGATCGCGTAGTTGATGGCCTGGCGGACCCGGATGTCGTTGAACGGCGCCGTCTTGTTGTTCATGAAGAAGTAGTAGGTGTTGATCGACTCGTCGAGGCGGAACCGATCCCCGTACTTCGACTTGACCTCGGCCAGCCGGTCGGCGTCGGGCGGGTCGATCATGAAGTCGATGGTGTTCTGCTCGATACCGGTGACCTGGGCGGAATTGCTCTTGTTCTGGGTGACGGTGATCTTGTCGACTCCTGCGTCGGCGACCTCGGTGGCCCCGGCGTCCTTGACCGTCTTGAAGTTCGGGTTGCGCTCCATGGTCAACGTCTGCGGCGCATCGACTTTGGAGATCATGAAGGGTCCGCTCGAGGGCGGTGGAGTGTTGGTCGCGTCCTTGTCCAGCGGGGTGCTCGGCGGGACCGGCGCGGCGAACATCAGCGCGAGCACGTTGTTGAACGTGCCGCTGGCTTCGGTGAGCGCGATGGTGATGTCGCCGGTCGCGTCGTCGGTGGTGATGCCGGTGATGGTGGGTGCCTTGCCGTCGGCATAGTCGCTGGCGCCGACGATTCCATTGAAGAACACCGAGCCGCCGGAGTTGGCCTTGAACAGTCGTTGGATGGCGTAGGTGAAGTCCGAGGCCTTGATGGGCGTGCCGTCGGAGTACTTCATGTTGGGCCGAAGTTTGAGCTTGTAGGTCTTGCCGTCGGGGGAGATGTCCGGCATGGCCTCGGCGAGCGCGGGGACCACCTTGGTGCCGTCCTCGCCCTTGGCGTGCTTGTAGGTCAGCAGCGGGGTGTAGACGTTGTAGAGCACCTCCCAGCCCTGGACGGTGTAGGACAGCTGTGGGTCGACGTAGTCGGGGAACGACGTCATCGAGACGTTGATGTCACCACCGCCGCTGCTGCCGCCGCCTGCGCTGTTTCCCGAGTCGCCGCCGCAAGCGGCCACGCCGAAGGCGGCCAGCGCGGTGACGATCGAAACGGTCAGGACTTTTCGAGCCTTGTGCCGTGCGCTCATCGAGGTCCGCCTCCAAGTTTGTGTCGAAATGCCTATCGAGCAGTGTCCATAACCTGTACGCCAGCTCGGGGCGTTCCATGTAGCTTTCCCCAAATACCCGGGGCGGCAACTCGAGCGGCTAAGGCCCCGCTCAGGCGGGTGCGTGAGCGGGGCCGTGGCCGGGTGCGGAGTGGTTCAGGCGCCCGGTGCGATGAAGTTCGCCGCGGTCATCGGGTCGAGCAACGACGGGTGATGGCGGTGCCACCAGTTGCCGGGGGTGGCATCGGTGGCAGCTTGGGCCGTGGTGTGCGGCGTGGCCACCAGCCCGGGCTGGGGCTGGGTGGCACTTGCTGCGCTGGCCGGGCCTGCGAGGCCGAGCCCGGCCGCTCCGGCGATGCCGGCCGCCAGGACGGGCAGGGCGACGAGGCGAGCGATGCGGTTGGCCGTGGTGTTGAGCATGTGAATTCCTTTGTCCGGTAATGGTTTTGATTGCCGTTGGCCGATGTCCTCGGCCACGTCTCAACTCTCGCTGCGGCGCGGCCCGCTGTCTGTCGCGCAAAAGGTCGTTGGTCGGGATGAATCGGGTGTCGTCCAATTGATCGACACCGGTGCGGCCCTGCTGGCTAGACTCCGCGGGTGTGCTCCAAGACGGTCGGTTCTGGGCTAGCCCGGTGGGGCCGCCCATCGCGACGGGCGCGGGCGGCAGTGAGGCAGTCCGCGCGATCTTCCTGAGCTTCGACCGCCAGGCTCAGCGGCTGAGAAGCCTTCTGCGGCTGCTCCTCGTCGCCGTGATGGCCATGGCGGTCTGGGCGGGCACCTCGCGTACGGAGTGGCCCGCGCAGTTCGCCCTCGTCGCCGCGTATGGCGCGCTCGCATTGGTCGCCGCGTGGATGTTGGTGCGTTACCCCCGGCGGGCCCCCAAACTACGGGCGCTGGAGCCGATGATGCCCGTCGACGTCGCGGCGATCTGCGTGCTGCAGGTCCTGTCGACCGGTAGCTACCTGGTGCTCGCGCTGCTGGCCTTCCTGCCCTTCTTCATCGCGACGCAGGCCGGCAGGCGCGCCGCCGTCATGGCCGTCGCGGCGATCCTGGGCGGCGGGTTCGCCGTCCTGGCGGATCCGGTCTTCCGCCAGCAGATGTCGGTTGCTGCGGACGTCGCCCTGCTCGCCATGCTGGTGCTGCTGTGTTACTGCTCGTACACGGTGTCCCGGGTGCAACAGCGCAGGCTGGCGGCGATAGCCGAACTGACGGCCAGCAGGTCGCTGCTGCTGGCCGACGTGATGAGCTCGGAGGAACGCGAACGCCGCCGGATCGCCGAGGCGTTGCACGACGGGGCGTTGCAGATCGTGTTGGCCGCCAAGCAAGACCTCCGAGAAGTGATGCGGGACAACGCCTTGGCCGGTCAGGCCGGAGCCGGTTTGGTTCGCGCGAGCGAGCTGCTCGGCGACGTGTCGCACGAGCTCAGGCAGGTGACCCGCGAACTCCACCCAGCCGTGATCGACGAAGCCGGGCTGGCCACGGCGGTGCAGACCCTGGTGCAGTCGTTCACCGAACGCACCGGCCTGCACGTCTCGTCCGTCATCGACTATCCGCGCTCACACCCCGACGATCCCACCCTGTACGCGGTCGCCAGGGAACTGCTCGCCAACGTCGCACGGCACGCGCAGGCCACGCGCGTCGAGTTCGAACTACGCGACCGGGGAGACGCGGTCACCCTGGACGTGCGCGACGACGGGGTAGGCATGGATGCGGCGGTCATTGCGCAACGAGTGCGCGAAGGGCACATTGGCCTTGCCTCACACCGCGCGCGCATCGAGACCCTAGGAGGCGTCGTGACCTTTCGACCGACACCACGTGGCACGTGGATACACGTCGGGCTTCCGAC
>JAHFVB010000591.1 GCA_023264755.1 Mycobacterium sp.
GTCCGTCAGCTGCGCAGCGGACGCGACGATCCAGGCCAACTCCGGGTGGAAGATGTCGCTGTGCGCCCCCGATGGCGGGCCGCCCTGCTTGACCACGTCGGAGGAATCGACATTGAGGATCGCCGACTTGGCGAAGGGATAGCGGGTGCCAACCTGGTCGATGAACTGCGTCGGAGCGTGGTAGGCGCCGAGGGATCCGATCGCTCGAAAGCGAAAGAGCGGGTCCTCAGCGCCGGCGCGGTCGTCACCCGCGACAGCCGACGCGAGTGGATAGCTCAGGCTCAACGCCAAGTCGTGGCTCGAGAAGCACACCGTCACCGGTCCGTCGACGCGCGCCAGTTGGCCCGCCAAGGCCCCGTTGGGCGACACCGAGTCAAAGGGCAGGTCGTCGGCGAAGGCGAATCGGGAGAACGCCCCTTCCAGCAGGGTGACCGACTTGACCGGGGACGGGTCGCCGGCAGGCAAGCCGGCCAATGCGAAGGATACGACCCGGGCCCCGAAGCTGTGTCCCACCAAGTGGATTCGCAGTGCGGGGAACTCGGCGGCGATCCGGCCGATCAACGGACCGACGCCGTGCTGTCCGACTATGCCGGCGCGGTTCTTCATCTGCCAATAGGACAGTCCGCGCAGCGCCTCCTTTCCCGTCCCAGAGCTTGCCGAGCTGGTCGCCCAGGCCCGCGGCGCCCCCACCTTCGCCGCCGACGTCGACTCCCGACGCGACCAGCGCATTGGCGTAGGCGCCGAACACTTCGTTGGCGGTCTTGCCCGCCTGCAGCATGCCCGGCCGTTTGGACTCGGGTGTCTCCCCATCGGTGGACTCGACGGTCACCGCGTCGTTGAACTTCTGCATGGCGGCGAACAACTCGTCGGCGCGGCCCTGGTTGGGGTCGGCGCCGAGCAGTGCGGCGATCTGGTCGAGTTCGGCGGCACCGCGAGGGAACAGGGTCTTGAGGTCCTGGAGTTGCTCGGGGCTCAGTGCCGGCCCCTCCGCGACCGCGGTGGCGGCCTCGTTCAGTGCGGCCGCCCCGGGCGCGCCCCCGCCCGGTGTCGGGTCGAAGTCGGGGATGGCTACGTCGCGCCATAGTTGCGACGGCCACCGCAGGCCGACGAACCCGACCTTTCGCCCATCGCCAAGCTGGGCGTTGAGCAGGTCGAACCATCGCTCGTAAAGTGCGGTGGCAGCGGCCTCGTCGTTGTTCCACCCGTGGCAGAACATCACCAGGTCGGTGACGTCGGCGGCCCGCAACTCGTCGACGAGCTGCTGCTCGCCGGCATGGTCGACGTCGCCTTGGGCGTCGAAGAGCAGCTTCCAGGGTCCAGGCCCGTTGGGTGTGGTCATCGTCGGCCTCTCGGTGGTCAGGGCATCTGCAGGGCGCGCATCAGGTCGACCAGTCCGGCACCCTGGAAGTTGGGGTCGCGGTTCAGCGAGGTGGCCGAGGACTTGAAGAGCTGTTTGACGTCGTCGGGCTTGCCCAGGTACTCGCGCTGCACCGACAGGAACGCCGCGATCGCGCCCGACACGTGCGGGGCCGACATGCTGGTGCCGCTGTCCTCGATGTACACCGCCGCGCCGTCGTAGTTCGGGAACTGGGCTCGTTGGATGTCCTTCAGGTTCTGTCCCCCCGCCGCCGAGGTGATGCGTTCTCCAGGTGCTACCAGGTCTGGCTTGGGGCGGCCGTCGCCGGTCGGTCCGCGCGACGAGAAGTACGAGATCCCGTTGGTGTGAGGTGAATCGCGGTGGGTGGAGCCCACGGTGATGGCCTTTTCGGCGTTGCCAGGATCGTTGATCGTGATGGCGGCGCTGAACTGGCTCACGTCCGATTGGCGCTCGTTGAGCGTGACGTAGCCGGAGTTGCCTGCCGCGACCACCACGACGACGCCGGAGTTCACCAGACGGTTCACCTCCAAGCACAGAGGGCTCTGTCCGCACCCGAACCAGTCGGCGAGGAAGCCGTAGCCCAACGAAAGGTTGACGCCGTGGATGCGGGTCATCTTTCCGCCCTCGGCGTTCTTTTGGCGGACGTAGGCCAACGCGGCCATCACGCGTGCGGTCCGCGCAGTGAAGTCACCGAAGCCGCCGAGCACCTTCAGGCTGACCAGTTTCGCCAGGGGTGCAACGCCATTCAGCAGTTCGATGTCCACCATCCGGGGCACCAGGATGGGGTCGGTGCTGCCGAGGGCGCCATTGTTCGTGCGTTTCTCCACGGCCAGCGCGTGCCGATTGTGGTCCGGCTTCCAATGCTGCAGACCACCCGCGATGATCCCGGCGACGTGCGTTCCGTGTCCGTCGTCATCGATCAACGCCTGAGCGGGATCGACACTGTCGGAGACGAAGTCATGATGTAGATCGGCCACCGACGGATCGCGCAGTGTGTTGTCGGAGGTGAAGTGAGGATGGTTGCCGTCGATGCCGGAGTCGATGACTGCCCATACGATGCCCTCGCCGTAGGCGGCGAAGGATCGTTGCGCGGGCACCGCCTTGACGGTGGTGGTGGAGGCGTCGATTTGGCGGTGCACTTCGAAGTCCGGCCAGATGCGGAAGATGGCACGTTGAGGCCAGTCGCCGCCGGCCGCGTCCGCGGTGGCGATGTTCTGCACCTGCTGGTTGGTCAGCTCACCCGACATGTATTGCTCTGCTACCACGGCGGGTTCACCGCGGGCGCCGACGAGATTCCACAGTTCCCGTACTCGGGCGATCGCACCGGCGACACCGGTCTTCTGTGCGGGCTGCCCGCCCACGCCGTACTGCAAGTTCAGCTCGATCATGACCGGCTGGACGGTCGTCGAGACCGGTTCGCCGACCTCACCGGCGATCGCGCGGATCCCCTGACCGAACGATGGCCCTGCGCCGCCCAAGGGTGGCGTGACGGGGGGTTGGGACTTCACCTTGTCTTGCAGCGGCGCGACGACGATACCGGCCATTACGGGGCC